>JASFJF010000034.1:0-16767 GCA_050122255.1 Desulfobacterales bacterium | reverse complement strand
CGCCCGGCCGGCTTTTATCACCATTATCCGCGCAGCTTCATATGAAATCGGAAATATGCGCTCATCAGGATTTTCACAGACTGATTTGGCATATTCGCGCAATCTTTCCGCCACCTTGACCGGGATAAATACATATTGGTATTCCCGGCTGCTTTTTGGATCTCGCAGTATCAGTTTCTGATCATGGATATCGTTCATTGTCAATTTGAGCACCTCTCCGATTCGCATCCCTCCCATAGCCATCAATTCCAGCATTAAGCGGTTGCGGGGTTGTATTGACAACTGAATGGATGATCTCATATGCTTTTGGCCTTGATTGAATGGTAGGCTTTTGATATTAATTCAGATAATTATAGGTAAACATAGTCTCATATCTCAAAATCCCCTGATGTGAGAAGTCATCCACCTGATCCTTCGGGAGGCTGAGACTTGAAATTCATCATATCAACTGGAATTAAATCAAACTCCACCACCACAGGCTCGCCAATGTCTTCCATCAGGTATTTTCGGAAATCGTCAACGCGTTTCTGTAAATCTGGCATGCCTTGCTTGTCTTCCAATTGCTCCTTTTCTCCAACAGCTTTATGCCCAAGGGGCGGAATTGGTTGCCAAATCGAATACTTTGAATATAGGCTTCGGCTGGATAATCATGCCCTAATCAAATCGGGCTAATGGCATAAGGTACGATGACGGTTACAGGATTGGGTATCTGCAACTGAGCACAATGTGGCCCTTTTCCTGCCATATTTGGATATACAAAAAATATAGCAACAACCGTTTAAAATTCATGAAGCTCATTTTTCGGATTCAATTGAATCGATGGTGATATACATTGCAGATCATTCATTTATTGGTGCTCAAGATTTCATTTTTAATGCAAAATATTTTTGCTTTATAAAATACGCAAAATAATGACTATCTGCAGTAATGATTGACTAAAGAGATGTTGGAGAAATGTCAGGTTTTAAAGCAGATTCAAAACCTGTGAGACATAGCAGCTATCTTTAACGCCGACTGAAACTTAATTGACAAATGTATTTGAAGAAAGTAGTCTAATCAGAAATATATGTTAAAGGGTCAGTGAAGTAAATTTCAAATCTTAACAATCGCAAAAAGAAAATGGACAAAAAACTATTCGTTTTCATCTGTGTTATTGTAATTTTTCTTAGCGTATCCGTCTTTATGATTCGAGATGTCAATCCTGAGAAAGATTTATATAATGGTAATTGGAAGATATCAAAGACTCCCCATTTGATGTTTTCCAAGGCTAAAATTATCTACCAATCTGCACCTGAAATTAGATTGATTGCAGGGATTTGTGGGCTATTACTCGTGGGATACCTATTTTGGACCTTTTATCGGAAAGTTCAACAATACAGCCTAAAAGACCTTGAGGAAAGGGAGAACTCACTGTACAAAATTTCTCTGGAAACAGGCCAGACCGAATATGATCTATTCCGCAAATCAGCAAAAGATTGGGCGGTATCGGACGATAGAATTGAGCAGGATTTCAGGAGGTACATGTCAGATCAGGTTTTGCCTTACTATGTCAAGGACTTTGTTAGAAGGAATTGTGAGCATATCGACGAATCTTTTATCAAAAATGAAGAAATAAAACCCACATCCTGGTGGGATTTGGCGAAAGCGTTGCTTGTCTTTCCGGGCTCTATCTTTATACCTATCTTTATCCTATCTATTTGGTGACAACAGCGCTTCTTACCACATTAAAATGTAATTTGTAGCCCTCCATTAAGCATAATATTTGGAACTGAACTCCAAACGCCGATAAGGCCTCTCGTCAAAGAAAGATCGATGGCTTCCATTCCCAAAGACCGTTAAACTTTTGATGGTAGATTCCGCCCTTTCAATCAAAAACATATCGTTAATTTTTCTGTGATCCCCCGAGTATCACAGATATCACCATTCACCTGTATCTATCACTTTTATATTAGTGCAGATCTCCATTCGATATCTTGACAATGATTGAGATTATATCGTGTAGTCTATTCTTTCCCAAAATTCTGGTCGAACCCTATATGTTGTGGTTGCTGTAGACGTCGACAGTGTTTACGTATAGCGTGCTTAAGCCTGAAATGAATAAATAGTACAGGCTTCAAAGAAAAATCTTAACGCGTTATGTCTTTTCCCGCGCGCAAGCAACCTCACTATATTGTAATTGCGTATACTGGCGGTAAAACCGGGGGATTTGATTCAGTCTGGATCGATGCTTTGATGTAAGATCAAGGTTAGAATTTAGGTTTGCGGCAATGTCATATGGTAAAACGATAATAAATTCCCGACAAAATCGCCCAGCCAAGAATGAGAAGTGTCAAAGCCGCAACAGCGCCGGCCAGCAGTTTGTGCAAGATAGTTTCCTTCCTGCGTTCCTGATAGCCGAGCATCAATCCCAGGCCGATTCCGGCCGCAATCCCACCACCGTGTGCCCAGTTGTTGATCACCGGAATCAGGATACCAAATATAAATAGCAGGGCCACCCAGATGCCGATTTGTTTATACAATGTCCGTCCGTAAACTCCTCCCCGGCTTTTGCCATAGTACAACAGAGCGCCGGCCAGGCTGCAAACCGATGCAGAGGCGCCAATGGTCCAGGGAACAGAGGCCAGGTAAGATACGATAAAGCCGATCACCCCGCCCACGGTGTAGATAATAAACATCCGATAGACACCATATTCTCGGGCAACCAGCAACCCCAGTTGGCGGAAAGCCGCCATGTTGAAAAAAATATGTAAAATTCCACCATGCAGATAGTTGGCAGAAATCAACGTCCAGTATCGCTGGGAGGCATCAATCGGGACTTTTCCGGTTGCACCCAGCAATTCAAGGATCGGCCCGGAAGGAGATAAAAGCGTCAGCGGGTTCAATGCCAGAGTAAAACCCCTTGGGTTTAACAGCAAAGAGATCACATATATGCCGATGTTGAGGCCAATAATTGCTTTGATCAGCACGTAGGGATCACCGAACCCGCGGGTCCAGATATTATTTTTCCACCAGGCCGCCGGGTGGGCTGTGCCGCAAAATGGACATCGACTTTCAGACGTGCTGATGAGTTTCTTGCAGTTGGGGCAAAGTAGGGACTGTCGTTTTTGAGGTGACATATTGTTGATGTTTTACCCTATTTGGATACCCAGGCTAATGTATCCGGAATCACCGGCCCGCCAACGTCCACGGAAAGATTTTTCAAAGATAGCTGTAGTTCAGCCATTTTACGATCAAGATTTTGCCGGTTAGGTGACCAGTCAGCCGGGCAGGCGGTTCGCAGCTGCTCGACTTCAGTATCAATTTGATCCACAATCGCATGCAGCCCCCGAATCGATGAGAAAACGGTTTCTTTTTCCTTTTCCGCCATGCGATCGACAATCCGGATGACATCATAAAGTTTAGCCTTCCATGCCGTCAGATGTTGCTCCAGCTTATCACAATAAGCGATAGCATCCATTGAAACCTCCTGATTTTATACCTGCGCCGGATCTGCGCTGATATGCGCGTCATCAGCGGTGTTTGTTTCACTTGATTAAATCAGTTTAACAATAAGACTTCAACCGACCAGGTCAAGCTAAGGCCCCAAGCGGTAATCCCTAAAGTTTCTGTCTACCCTTTTAACCAACTGGCACGTCTCCATTGGATATAATCCCATAGTGGGTATCACAGTGTGACATAGCTTTCCAATTGACTTATGGCCCTCTTTTTTTTATGATGGGCCCGATCCATAAATTGTCTGTCAGATCCAATCCCAATTTCTGCAAACATTATCGGGAACAGACACATTGCTCAGCCAGCAACTTTTTCTTGACCGTCTCAGCACCTAAATACGTTCATGCGGTGTGATGAATTGAGGATTGCGTGAAGCAGGAACACCAAACCAAAGCGGCTTCAAAACAAACCCTTCTGAGCCTCATCATTTTAAGTGTTCTCACGATTATTGCCGGCGGCGTTTTTACGGCCCAATTTAGTTTTTTCCCGGCGGTTCGACAGCTGGCGTCAGATTTGTCGGCCGGTGACAAAACTCAACCGGCCCGTGCGCACAGCGCCGAGTCAGCATTGATCACCCCGCCGGCCGGACAGGTACCCATGACGCCGATGGAGGCTTTCGACGCCGCCACGCTCTCGGATAAAATCGATGGCAAAGCGGAGCTGTACCTGTCAGCGGGCTTCAGACGCCTGCACAGCCAGCGCCTGAAGTCTGAGTCTGCCGGGGATGCGTGGATGGAAGTTTTCGTGTATGACATGCAGACGCCGCAAAATGCGTTTTCGGTTTTCAGCGCGCAGCGCAGAGAAGACGCTCAAACATTGGATCTGGGCCAGTATGGCTATCAAACCGCGAATGCCCTTTTCTTTGTCCATGGCCCCTATTACGTGGAGGTTGTCGCATCTGACCGGACTGAAGCCATCCTACAGCCGATGCGCACCTTTGCCGAAACATTTATTGCAACGCAGTCAGTCCAGGCACAAGCCATTGAGGAAAAGGCGCTTTTCCCCAAAACAGGGCTGATTGAAGACAGCATCGCATTGGTGTCTGCCGATGCCTTCGGCTTTGAGCGCTTTGATCAAATATTTACAGCGGCTTATCAGCTGGAAGACATCCAGCTGATGGCCTATCTTTCACGCCGCAAGTCACCCGGCGAAGCGCAGGAATTGGCCGGCGTTTACGCTGATTTTCTGCTGGCATTTGGCGGCTCGGCAGCGGAATCGGATTTGGCAATCCCATCGGCCAAAATAATCTATATTCTTGACACTTATGAGATTGTATTTTCACTGGGCTCCTATCTGGTCGGGGTCCGTGAGGCGAATGCTCAGCAGCCGGCACAGGATTTAGCGCTACAATTGTTCAATCGCATCACAGAGGCATCCGGTGAATAACAAAACAGATCAACACATCAATCGGCGCCAGTTCATAGCGCGCTCGGCTAAAGCCGGGGCATCCGTTCTGGCGGCCTGTTCTGTCAGTTACTGGTTTTATGACAGCGTTGGGCCCGGGGTTCAGACATCAGAGCCGGCAACGCTTCAGATACCGGATTTTTCAATGCCGGAGCTTGGTAAGCGGATGAGCATCGTGCGCGGTGACAATCGATTTAAAACCTTGGAACTGGCCTTGAAAAGCATCGGTGGTCTGGAGGCGTTTGTCAAAAAGGGAGATCGCGTTCTGCTCAAGGTCAATGCGGCTTTCGCATCAGCGCCCATGCTTTCTGCAACCACCCATCCGGAGATGGTCTCGGCGCTGACCCGCTTGTGTTTGAAGGCCGGAGCCGAATCGGTCATCGTCACTGACAATCCGATCAACGATCCGGCCAGTTGCTTTCGTTTAACCGGCATCGAGCAGGCCGCCCGCTCGGCCGGGGCAACTATCGTGTTGCCGCAAAAAAATTATTTTAAACCATATAGCCTACCGCAGGCGCGGCTGATTCGCAACTGGCCGGTGTTGTTCGATCCGTTGAGTCGCGTTGACAAAATTATCGGAACCGCACCCGTCAAAGACCATCATCGCAGCGGGGCATCCATGACCATGAAAAACTGGTACGGGTTGCTGGGCGGGCGGCGCAATATATTTCACCAGGACATTCACACGATCATTCAAGAGCTGGCCACGATGATAAAACCGACCCTGGTCGTTCTGGACGGCACCACCACGATGATGCACAATGGCCCGACGGGTGGCTCGCTCTCGGATTTAAAGAACACCCATACCATGGTTGTCAGCACCGATCAGGTGGCCGCCGACGCTTATGGCGCCACTCTGCTCGGTAGAACCGTCGAGGATCTGGCTTTCATAAAAAAAGCAGAAGCAACCGGGCTGGGCACCGCTGATTTCAAGTCCCTTAACCCGGTGATGGAGTCCATATCGTGAAGGTTCAGCATTCAGCCTACCGGTTTCAGGATTAAAACTTTTGAACTTAGAACACTAAAACTACCTGAGTTCTCGCTTTGTACCAGAACCCTTGAACCCTGAAGCTTGAACCTGTACAGGATTTGAATCAAGCTCAAACAGCCCAAACATAAAGGGCAGTCAACTATGAACATTGTGACGACCCGCCGAATCTGCCAGGTATTTTTCCTTATTCTATTTCTGTGGTTTTGCCTGGTAGCCACCTTGGGCGAACGCTGGTTCCAGTTGCGCGGATGGCCGGTCAACTGGATCCTTCAGTTAGACCCGCTGGTGGGTCTGGGCACCCTGCTGACGACCCGCACGCTTTATACCGGTCTGGTGTGGGGTCTGGCCACGGTCGTATTGACGATCATTCTGGGTCGATTTTTCTGCGGCTGGCTGTGCCCGTTTGGGACGATTCACCATTTTATCGGGTATCTGGCCCGGCGCAAACGCACGATCAAGGCTAAATTGGCGCTCAATCGTTACCATCCGGCACAGTCATTAAAATACTGGATTCTCGTTTTTCTGCTGTTTATGGCAGCGACCTCATTGGCAGTTGATGCGCTGCGTCTGCCGCGCACAACCCCGGCGGGGTTTGCGGCAATACTGTTTTTAGGTCTGATAGCGCTGATCATCCTGACGATCCGCCAGGCGCATTTTCATACCGCAAAGGCCGTCCTGGCAGTTTTCATCATTGGCGGGAGTTGGGTCTTGACCAGCTTTCTATTCCACGGTGACTGGCGCCCGGTGGCATCACTTCAAATCGGGTTGCTGGACCCCATCCCGCTGGTCTACCGCTCGATGAATTTGATACTTTTGCCGCTAGTCGACCACACAACACTGCCGGCCTCGAGCACCCCGCGGCTTTATGCCGGCACCTGGCTGATCGCATCCATATTTACCGCAGCGGTACTGTTAAATTTAATTCGGCCGCGTTTCTACTGTCGCTTCGTATGCCCCCTGGGGGCGTTATTTGGCGTTTTGGGTCGTTTTGCCATCTGGCGTATCGGCAAATCCAGGGAAGACTGCACCAATTGTCACTTGTGTGAGAAAAACTGCGATGGCGCCTGCCAGCCGACCGGCCAGATTCGAACGACAGAATGTGTGCTTTGCCTAAATTGTATCGGCGATTGCCACCATGGCCTGATGGGCTATTATACCGCGCCGTCGGCCGGTGGCGAGATCCTGTCGCCGGATCTTTCCCGTCGGGAATTTTTAACGGCAACTGTCTCGGGCGCTGCTGCCATACCGCTTTTGAGAATCGCCGGCCAACCGGGACCCAACTGGGATGCCCGCCTGGTGCGCCCACCGGGCAGCCTGCAGGAAGATCAGTTTTTATCCCGCTGTATTAAATGCGGTCAATGTATGCGCATCTGCCCGACCAATGTGATCCACCCAGCTGGCTTGACGGCCGGCTTGGAGGGTGTGTGGACCCCGGTGCTCAACTTTAGAATCGGCACCAGCGGCTGTCAGCACAATTGCATTGCCTGCGGCAATCTTTGTCCGACCGCTGCAATCCGGCCGATCAGCCTTGCAGAACGTCAGGGGCTTGACCGGTATGCCGAGCAGGGCCCTCTTAAAATCGGCACCGCCTTCATCGATCGGGGCCGCTGTTTGCCCTGGGCAATGGACCGCCCCTGTATCGTCTGCCAGGAAAATTGCCCCGTCAGTCCCAAAGCTATCTTCACCCGGGTGCTGTTCAATGTTGTCCGCCTCAACCAGCCATTGGTTGTCAAATCTGCTGGCACGACCCGGATCGAATTCCAAAATGCTGACCTGGTTGCCAATCAGTATGGCACCGGGGATTATTTTTGTGTTGTACCGGGAGGCACTGACCGTTTAAGACGACGCATCATCGCCAATACCAACAGCAGTCTGACGGTCGACGGTAAATTTCCATTTGAACCGCCTCTGCAGGCCCAACAGGCGGTAAGCATTGAAATCCGCCTGCAGCAGCCTTACGTCGATCCGAAGCTGTGCATCGGTTGCGGCGTATGCGAGCATGAATGCCCGGTGCTCGGCAAACGCGCCATTCGGATCACCGCAGAAAACGAATCGCGGGCCCGCAAGCATGCCTTGCTGATTGAAGGTTGATATCCTTGCACAAGTTTTATTTTTAGGCGATCTTAACGCTGATCGTCATCGTTGAGCACAAATCGGCTTGAAAACAGGAATTAGGAATGAATAAGGATTCAAACTGGACCCGCAGATATTTTTTAAAGGCCGCATGTATAGGCGGTGTGGCATCCATATTGACCCAAAAGCACAAACCGCTATCGGCTTCCGGAGATGCCGCCATTGTCCCGACCCGTCTTTTTGGCAATACCGGCATCGCGGTTCCGATACTGGGGTTTGGTACCAGTTTGCACGTTACCTTCGGCCAGTTGCTGCTCAAACAGGCGGTCAAACGGGGTGTCACCTACTGGGACACGGCCCATACATACATGGGCGGCAATAGCGAAAAAGCGATTGGAAAATATTTCGAGAAATACCCTGCAGACCGCAAAAAGGTGTTCCTGGTAACCAAGTCCCACGCCTGGAAGGCGGATGACCGTTCTCGCGACTTGAATAAATCACTTGAGCGCATGCAAACCGACTATATCGATCTGTACTTTGCCCATGGCGTGGGAAGCGCTGCTGAACTGGATACCCAAGTGCAACGCTGGGCGCAAAAAGCCAAAGCAAAGGGCAAAATACGGTATTTCGGCTTTAGCACCCATCGAAACGTGGAACACTGCCTGCTGGCAGCTGCCAACCTCGGCTGGATCGACGGTATCATGATGCGCTATAATTTTCGCTCGATGCACAGCGAAAAGATGAAACGTGCGGTGGAGGCCTGCGCCAAAGCCGGTATCGGTCTGACCGCCATGAAAACTCAGGGCGGCGGCCAGGTTAAAACCGACACCGCAACCGAGCTTGATATGGCGGGTCGTTTTCTAAAAAAAGGCTTTACCGACGCCCAGGCAAAACTAAAGGCGGTCTGGCAAAACCCGCTGATTGCCAGCATTTGTTCGGAAATGCCCAATATGACCCTTTTGATGTCCAATGTCGCTGCGGCGGTTGACAAAATCAGCCTGACAGCCCGGGACATGCAACTCCTGCAGCAATACGCCCGGAAAACGCGCTCGGATTATTGTGACGGCTGTGCTGACATTTGCGAATCCGCTACTTTGACCCGTGTTCCCATTGCAGATGTCATGCGGTATCTGATGTATGCGCGCAGCTATGGCAATCATTGCAGAGCCATCAATTTGTTCAGAAAAATTCCAGCAAAAGTTCGCGCGCAGATGATTCATCTGGATTATCGCTTGGCGGAACAAAAATGTCCCCGCAAAATGGCGATCGGCAGGCTGGTCAAGACGGCGATCGAAGAATTATCTTAACGCAAACAATTTTAAAAGGAGAGTAAAACAGATGCCAAAAAATAAGACACATTGGTCCCGCAGACACTTTTTAAAAGCGACCGGGGTGGCCAGCCTTGGATCCATCGTGACTCCCATGATCGGCATGGCCCGCACCGCCGAAAGAGATACGGTGATTCCCACCCGTCCTTTCGGAAAGACAGGCGCTCAGGTTTCGATTCTATCCCTCGGGGGGATGTTTGACATCGCGTCCAATCAGCTTTTGATGAAGCAGGCGATGGACTGGGGCGTCACCTATTGGGATACAGCCGATTGCTATCAAAGGGGCAGTGAAAAAGGCATTGGTAGATTTCTCAGCCGCCAGCCGGATGCCCGCAAAAAGCTCTTTATCGTGAGCAAATCCGATGCCCGGGACCCGGATGGGATGACCCGGCTTTTAGATCGATCCCTTGATCGCATGAAAACGGATTATGTCGATCTTTATTTTGTACATGCCGTTTATCGGATTGATGAATTGGACGAGCGCACAAAAGCCTGGGCTGAAAAGGCCAAGGCCGACGGTAAGATTCGTTTCTTTGGATTCAGCACCCACAGCAACATGGAAGCATGTCTGCTGGAAGCCTCCCGGATGGGCTGGATTGACGGCATTATGATGACCTACAATTACCGGCTGATGCATTCAGATGACATGCGTCGCGCCGTCGATGCCTGTGTTGAGGCTGGCATCGGCCTGACGGCCATGAAAACCCAGGGCGGCGGTCAGGTCAAAACCGATTCGGAAAGCGAGCTCAAACTGGCCGGTAGATTTCTGCAAAAAGGATTCACCGACGCCCAGGCCAAACTCAAGGCAGTTTGGCAAAATCCACAAATTTCCAGTATTTGTTCGCAGATGCCGAATATGTCTCTGTTGATGGCAAATGTCTCTGCCGCCTTAGACAAAACTCAACTATCCGCCCGGGATAATGCCCTGTTACAGCGCTATGCCCAGGAAACACGCTCCGCTTATTGTACCGGGTGCAGCGCAATTTGCGAATCCTGCGTGGACGGAGAAACGCCCATCGGTGATGTGATGCGCTATTTAATGTACGCTCACAGCTACGATGACAAGCAGCGGGCTGTGGCGGAATTTAATAAGATTTCAACAGATGTACGGGCGCGTCTGACCCGTCTGGATTATTCAATGGCGGAGCGCAGATGCCCCCAGAGGCTGCCCATTGCGCAACTGATCCAGGCAGCCATAAAAACGCTGGCCACCTGAAACTGGCTCAGTCGCACTTGAGTCAAAAGGCCACTATATTTGTAGATCGAAATTATAGTATTGAATCATAAAAACTATTTATAAACCACGAAGAATACGAAGTGGTCTATTTTTGTTTTATCTTTGTGTTCTTCGTGCCCTTCGTGGTAACAGCAAACGCGCGTAACTCTGTCACTCATGTTTGATAACATCGGAGCATGTTTTGCGCTTCGGATAACATTTCATCCCGGAGCGTCGCCGGCGAAAGCACCTCAGCCCTGGCGCCCCAGCTCATCAGCCAGTATTTGATTTCATCCGTACCGGCCACCCTGGCCTCAAAAATAACGGATCCATCACTTTGGAATGTAAGTTTCTGGGTTGCATGCCAGGTTTTTTCTTTGATATACCCGGCAACCTCAGGTGCAAACCGAATCCTGACGTTCTGAGGCTTGCCGTGAAACACGCCAAAACTGGTCTGCATGAAATCTTCAATCCTGAAATCTTCGGGTATCTGAAATGCTTCATCTGTCAACCGCAATGATTTGATGCGATCCAGCGCAAAAATTCGAATATCTTCCCGCAAACCACAATTGGCAACCAGATAAAACGCACCATCAAACAACCAGATTTTATAGGGAGCCACTTTGCGCCGGGTGCGCTTTTTGCGGCTCATCGTGTAATAGTCAATTTCAACCATGCGACGATCAACCCGCGCCTGGCTGATCTGGTCGATCACATCCCGCAATTGATCATAGCGCTTGTAGGGTTTTGAACCCACCTCTAAACTTTGTTCAATTTTTTCAAGGTATTGAATAGTCTCAGCCGGCAATGTCGCTTTGACCTTTTGGAAAAAAGACGCCAACGATTCATAAAAAACCGTATCTTTTAAAACTCGCATCAATCCCCGGCTGAAAAACAGAGCCATGACCTCAGTTAGGTCCAGCGGAATGGGGACGTTCTGCCGGGCACTGTCTAAAATCGACCATCTGTTTTTACCATCCACCCGGTCGGTAAAAATCGGAAATCCGGCCAGCTGCAAAGCTTCAAGATCCCGGTATACCGTCCGCCAGTGGTATTCAAGCTCCTGGGCCAGATCAGCAGCCGATTTTCCTCTGCGTGAGACGATTAAGCTTTGCAAAATACGCCACTGTCGGGCCAGTTGATCTCCCCGTGCCATTCATATTCTCCTATTGTATTAATCGTTCACAAAATGATCGTCTGTCTCAACAAAGCTAAAGTGAGTCATTCGGTTTTCCAGTTGCCCGTTGATGCCGTTGAGTCTGCTTAAAATTGAATGCTATCAAATTTTTTTTCCAACCGGCAAAGGCACCAACGGGCTCAACAGACTCGACCAATACCTGTAAGACTTAAACTCGCTTTTGGCCAAATGGTCAAGCGTCTGGAAAATTTTTTTGCCTGGGTTTTGTCCGCATCTGACAAATCGCTGTGATAATGTTGTCGTCAAATTGAGCGCGGTTTTAGATAATAAAAGCAGCCAAAACATCAAAGGGGAAAAAAATGACGAATCACAGCTTTAGTCCTGAATATGATGAGTTTTACGAATACCACGGTAATACAACGATCGAGCTGACGCGCCGACAGGGTAAAATTACGGTATGGCGCGATTGGATCAACTTCGATACGGTCCAGGAAGCTGCTGATTACTTTAATGAGCACTGCTGCACCGTATCCGATTAGGTTTCGGGTGTCAGGTTCAATAGTTCCGCTGGAAGCGGTTCAGGTTTCAGTTGTCGGGTTTCAGAAGAAGACATTCGGAATCTGATGATTTTCTTCAGGCTCGTATGGCTGACACCTGAACACTGACACCTGAAACCTGTCCTGACACCAAAATTACTGCCGCCATTTGGGGGCATCAGCATGAAAAAAAGCGGGGAGTTCGGAATGAACCACACAACAAATATTGTAGGTACGGGTTGTTTTGCCAAAAGCCAGACCCTGCAACAAAGATTTAGAAAAGTACTCGAGAATTTTACCTGGCTCAAATATGAAGATTTATATCCTGCCGCAGAAAGGAGGTTTAGCAATCAGAATGTTACGCGGTTTTTTGGATCGGTAATTCGCTCGGGGACAGAAAAGCCCAATCAGATCGATCGGGCCTTGGAATTGGTTTCAACTGCAACTCAAATCAATGGTTTTTATCTGGGCATGGACGAACACTCCTTGCATTTAATTTTGTTTTTTCAAGATGCGAATTGTCAATCCGCAAATTTGTGTGTTCGGCTTGAAAAACTCAGTCGGCTTAAGGAAATTCGCCTGCATTGATGTGCGTCCAGCTAAAGCGGCCAACATTATCGCCCGGTAACCGCGTTATGCCTCTTTCGGATGGCATCCAATACAGCTGGATGGACCCGGATTGGGTAATGGACCGTCCAGCTTTTTGCCGGACATTTCAATTTTTCGGTTTTTCAGCTTCATGACCTTGTGGCATCCAATGCAGGATTCATGATAGGCTTTTTTAAAATAGCGAATTTCCTCAGCTCTTGAGGGTGTTCCCTGTCTGGATTTCGTGGCCGCCTCTGTCGCATCATGACATCCGGATGTCATACACCCTTTTATTTCATTGGTGCCCTCCCAGTTGTGATGACAGGTCTGACATTCAAAACTAAAATGCCGGGAGTGCGGAAAATCGACCGCGGCCCTTTTCTGCTCTACGCCATCGGGGGCGCCAAGCACGATGATTCCCATGGGAACACACATATCTTCAAGGTCTTCCTCTCCGGATACAACCAGCACCGAGCCAAAAACGATCGCCATCACGATACACATTACGAATATACACACCTTCTGCATTTTGGACTCCCTTTTCGATTAGAATACAGGCGTTGATTCAAACACAAGCAAGGGCAGAAACAACCTACCCGTGACATTATATGACCGTCTTCAAATTAAGGTGAAATTAATGCGCTATAAATAAAAAAATTTCAAGCCTTAATTTAAATTTTTATGGTTGATCGGTTCATCTAAACAGTAAATATTTGACAATTAAGGGGCAAATGCGTTATAAACTAATTAGAATTATTACAAATTTTTAGTTTTGCGAATAGAAAAGCATCGAGGTGAAATCGTAAAAGGCGCATACATGAGCGTGGCACAAGTGCATGCGCTTTTTTTACAGCAGTCCTTACGGCATACGAGATATGTTTTTTGTGAGGTCTCAGCAGGAGGTTTAATGGCAAAACCCACACAGGATGAATTGGTCCAACGGAGCATGGCCCGGAAAAAGCAGCTCGCATCCAGTGCCACTGATTCATCTGCCTTTAAAATGGGCAAAGCCTTTCAAATCATCACCGAACAATCCCCCAACATGATCTTCATCAACAAGGGGGGGCGCGTTGTATATGTCAATCGCCGGTGTACACAGGAAATGGGCTATAGCAAGGCGGATTTGTATGCCCCGGATTTTGATTTCATGAGGTTGATTGCCCCGGAATCCGTCGATCTGATTCGATCCAATCTTGCGAAACACATGCAGGGTCAGGAGGTCGCACCTTCCGAATATTATCTGATCACCAAAAAGGGCAAAAAAATTACAGTCATCATCACCACCAAACTGATCCGTTATCAAGGCGAAGCCGCTATTCTGGGCATTATTACCGACCTCACCGGACGCAAGCATGCCGAAGAGGAGCTGCAGTACCGGCTCAGATTCCAGAATCTGATTACCAAAATTTCCAGCCAGTTTGTCAATCTGCACCCGGCCCAAATCGATGATGAAATAGACCGCACCCTTCAGCTGATCGGCGAATTTGCCGAGGCGGATCGCAGTTATGTGTTTCAGTTTTCAGATGATCAAAAATCCGTATCCTGCACACATGAATGGTGTGCCGATCGAATTGAGCCAACGATTGAGCGCATTCAGGATGCGCCGGTGGAAAGTTTTCCATGGGCGATGACGCAGTTTTTAAGCGGACGCATGGTTTCGATCCCGCGCGTCTCTGACCTGCCTGCTGAGGCCTTCCCATTAAAAGAAGAGCTTGCGCAACAGGGCATTCAATCAGTGCTGGCCGTACCGATGATGATCGGCGGTAAGGTGATTGGATTTATTGGACTCGACTCGGTCCACGATGAAAAAATGTGGGTCGAAGACACCAGTTCCATGCTCAAGATCGTAGGCCATGTGTTTACCGATGCATTGGAAAATAAAAAGACCCGCCAGGCCCTGCAGGAAAGCGAAGAGCGCCTGAGGACAGTTTTTGAGACCTTTCCGGACCCGGTTACCATTATTGAGGCCGGGGATGGACGCTGTATCGATGTCAACAGTGCTTTTACGCGGGTGATGGGCTGGTCGGTGGCAGAAATGATCGGAAAAACGGAAGCCGAACTCGATATCTGGGAAGACCCCGCCGAGTACCAGAAACTGGTCGACGGTATTGCTCAAAAGGGCAAGGTCGATAATCTGGAAGCCCGATTCCGTCTGAAAGACGGTCGAACGATAACGGCCTTGATGTCGGCGGTTTTGATCCGGCTCAATGACCGAGCGCACATTTTGACCATCACCCGGGATATCAGTGAATTGAAAGCGGCCCAGCAAGAGCGAGAACAGCTTAAAACCCAGTTGATTCAGGCTCAAAAGATGGAGGCCATCGGTACCCTGGCCGGTGGCATTGCGCACGACTTTAACAACATTCTGGGAGCCATCATCGGCTACGCGGAAATGGCCCTTTACGATACCCGGCAGGACTCCATGGAGCATTATAACATCGATCAGGTGCTCAAGGCAGGCCATCGGGCCAAGGATCTGGTCAAACAGATTTTAGCGTTCAGCCGTAAAAGCGAACAGAACAAACAAATCATATCATTAACACCTATTATTAAAGAAGCCTTGAATCTATTGCGGGCTTCGTTACCGACCACCATTGAAATCGAGCAGCATATCGAATCCAACCTGGATGCAATTTATGCCGATCCTACCCAGATCCATCAGGTCATGATGAATCTGTGCACAAATGCCGGCCACGCAATGGCCGATACGGGTGGTCGTTTAAGCGTCAGTCTGCAAAACGTTGATTTGAATGCCAAAGCGGCCGCCCTGTATCCGGACCTGAGCGTCGGACCTTACGTCAAGCTCAGCATTAGCGACACCGGCCACGGTATGGATGCTGGCACCGTGAATCGCATATTTGATCCCTATTTTACCACAAAATCCCAGGATAAAGGGACGGGTATGGGATTGGCCGTCGTTCACGGCATCGTCAAGGGGCATGGCGGCACTATTCAGGTGGACAGCACGCCCGGCATGGGCAGCCGCTTTGATATCTTTTTCCCCATCATGGAAAAACAGAAGGTGTCGGAAACCGAGGAGCTAAAATCGCTGCCAATCGGCAGTGAATGCATTCTATTGGTAGATGATGAAAATAGCCTTATCGATCTCGGCAAAAATATGCTCATACGACTGGGCTATCAGGTAGAGACACGAACTCGACCGATTGAAGCCCTTGAGGCTTTTCGGGAGGATCCGCCTAAATTTGATCTGGTCATTTCTGACATGACGATGCCCAATATGACCGGTGACATACTGGCCGCCGAGTTGCGTCAAATTCGCCCTGACATTCCCATTATCATCTGTACCGGATATAGCGAAAGAATAAATGAAAAACGCTCTGAAGAACTGGGCCTGCAGGGCTTGATTATGAAACCGTTTACGATTCGAAGGTTGGCCAAAACCGTTCGGGAGGTATTGGATCAAAAAAAATGATTATGAATCTAGTGGTAAGGAAATAATAATAGTACAGCCGGCGCCGGCGTTGTTCTCGGCGCTGACACGCCCTCCCATCAGAAAAATAAACTTTTTCACCAGCGCCAGGCCGATGCCGGTACCGCGCGTTGTTTGGGTTCGTGAATTGTCGGCCCGGTAAAAATCATCAAATATTTTTTTCAGCGCCCGCCGCGGGATCCCGGGTCCAAAATCGGAAACTGCAATTTTCACCCATTGGCCGTCAGTATTGGTCCGAATCGTAATTTCCTTGCGGACCGCCGACTGTCCAAATTTGATGCTGTTTTCAATCAAATTAATCAACACCTGGATCATGGCTTCCCGATCATAGCGAAACGGTTGTCTGGCGTCCTGCACAAATTTGAGGGTGTAGCCTTTCTGTTTGAGTTCGGCCTGCATCACCGTATGAACCTCGGCAGCAACTTCCTCAAAGGTTCCCGGTTTAAGATCGAGAGACCGTTGCTTTTTCTCCAGCTTAGCCAGATCCAGCACATTGTTAATTAAACGGGTCAAACGCGAACCCTCAGAATGGATAATTTGAAAATATTCC
>JASFJF010000033.1:0-16923 GCA_050122255.1 Desulfobacterales bacterium | reverse complement strand
AAACATAGAAGATTTATCCGGCAAAACCATAGACGTCAGAGAAGGCACAGCGTATCAGCAGCGCCTGGCAGAGCTTAAGGAGCAGGGAATCGACCTGGCGATCCGACTGCATGCGGATTTGCCCGCCGAAGAACTTATTCAAAAAGTGGCTGACGGGGAAATTGAGTATACGATTGCCAACAGCAATATCATTTTGATCAACCGGCGAAATTTCCCGGGAGCAGTCAGCACCGGATCGATTAAGGATCGCCTGCAATTGGGATGGGCTGTCTATCCAAAATCCATTGAGCTGCGCGACCGCATGAATCAATTTTTCAAAGCCATTAGAGAAAGCGGTCAGTATGACAAGATTTACCAGAAATATTACGGTGATGATAAAGATTTCGATTATGTAGATCTTAAAGCATTTCACCGGCGCCTGAAATCCAGGCTTTCCCGTTACAGTCCGTTTATTAAAGTCGCTGCCAACAAACATGGGTTTGACTGGCGGCTGATTGCGGCCCAGATCTACCAGGAGTCTCATTTAAACCCCTGGGCCAAAAGCCGGGCCGGTGCCAGGGGGCTCATGCAGATTTTGCCGTCCACCGGCAGGAGCTTAGGCGTCTCCGATCTCTACGATCCGGTCCAGAACATCAATGCCGGGGTAAAATACCTTAAAAACCTGTACAATTTGTATGGTCAAGCCGAAGGAAATGATCGTTTGCTGATTGCGCTGGCAGCATACAATATCGGCCAGGGGCACATTTACGATGCCCGCAATCTGGCCAAAAAAAAAGGACTCAATCCCAATAAATGGGCATCCCTTGCCCAGACCCTGCCTCTGTTGCAATATCGGAAATATTATAAACGGGCCAAGTACGGCTTTTGCCGCGGTTCAGAACCGGTGCGCTACATTAAGCAAATCATGGTTTACTATGATGTGCTAAAGCGCCAGGGATTTGAATACAAAACAGCCGAAGCGTAATTCAAGGTTTGCCCGTTGGCCCGTTATGCCCGTTGCCCGCCTGTTTACGATGTACATTTAAACGTGAAAACCGGCTCAACCGGCAAACAGGTTAACCGGCCAACCGCGAAGCGCTGTGCTAATACATTGCATTGATGCCCACAAAAGGGTTTGTTTGCCGCTCATGCCCGATGGTGGTTTCCGGCCCGTGCCCGGTATAAACCCGTACGTGATCATCCAGCGCAAACAATTTGTCTTGGATACTGGATTTCAGGGTTTCAAGGTCTCCACCTGGAAAATCGGTGCGCCCGATGGACCCGGCAAACAGGGTATCCCCCACAAAGACATGTCCATCGGAAAAAAGAGAAACACCTCCCGGCGTATGCCCCGGGGTATGAAGCACATTGAGGATCAGATTGCCGACAGGGATCGTATCGCCGTCATCAATGTTGCGATCAGGGGGGGGTGAATCTTCTGCGGAAAGGCCCCAGTTTGCCGCACTGGCAGCTATTTTGGCCAGCATGGGGGCATCCATGGCATGGATTAAGATCGGCGCGTCTGTGGCCGCATGGACATTTTTATTGGCACTGACATGATCAAAATGACCATGGGTGTTTATGATATGGGTAACTTTCAGGTTCGCATCCGCCACGGTCTGTAAAATTCGTTCTGCTTCATCGCCCGGATCGATAATGGCTGCATGCAGTGTTTGCTCGCATCCAACAATAAAGCAATTGGCCATAATGGGTCCAACGGGTAAGGTTTTAATAATCATCTACTTTGTCTCCAGCTTCTTTGATTTAAGATTATGGCTTACGGATTGCATATTTTATTTAGAGTTATTTTCCTCCGAATGAGTCGGCACCTCTCTTTTTTCGATGGCAATGCGAATACGATCGGCGATTCCATTGATGAAGGCTCCGGATTCCCCGGTACCAAATTTTTTGGCAACATCAATGGCTTCATTGATGGATACCTTGGGAGGTATATCCGGACAAAACAGCATTTCAAAGACCGCTAGCCGCATCACATTGCGATCCACACAGGACATACGCTGCACTTTCCAGTTTTTGGAATATTTTTCTATGAGGATATCGATCTGCGGTTGGGCTGCTAATACGCCGTTTACCAATTGCAAAAAAAACGGCCGCACCTTTTGGGGCAGGTTAAAATTCTCACAGAAACGTTCCAGCATTTGTGGGGACCCGTTTTGTTGAGTATCCATGTAAAAAAGCGCCTGCATGGCCAGCTCCCGGGCTTGGCGACGGATCCCCATAATAGCATCTATCCCACGACCTCGAGCAAGTTGGCCATTTCAACGGCTGTCATGGCGGCACTCCAGCCCTTATTTCCGGCTTTGGTGCCGGCGCGCTCAATGGCCTGCTCGATGGTATCGGTGGTGACGACGCCAAAAATAATCGGAACTCCAGATTCAAGACTGACCTGGGCAATGCCTTTGGACACCTCAGCACTGACATAATCAAAATGAGGGGTTGCGCCCCGGATGACGGCGCCCAGGCAGATGATGGCATTGACTTTTTTTTGGACGGCCATTTTTTTGGCGACCAGCGGAATCTCAAAAGCACCGGGAACTTTGACAATCTGGATATCGTTGTCTTTGGCTCCCGACCGCACCAGGGCATCCAGAGCACCACTCAGGAGTTTGTCAGTAATAAAGTCGTTAAAGCGGCTGACTACCAGAGCAAACTTTTTGCCTTCTGCATTTAAGTGAGCTTCGAGAGTCTTGGCCATAAAAGCTCCTTTCAATGTAGGTTATTGTTGGGTAACCCAGCTAAGCTAAAGCATAGGGTTTTTTTAAAGGAGTCAGGTACAAAGTAACCAGGTTCTGGTTTCTAAGGCTCTGAGTTCTCGGTTAAGAAGTTCTGTGTCCAAAAGAATCATAAATTCAATATCCTGAACCCTGGCGTATGTCTTTAGTTATCCAACCTCTGAACCTATGAACGTTGAACCTAGCGTTAGTCATAGAACCCAACAGGAAAGAGATATACCAGACAACCGTAATACCGATTTTGTGAGATACAATACGAGCGCTAAGGTGCCGCATCCACGTTCAGCAGATGGCCCATTTTTAACTTCTTACATTCCAGGTAACATTTATTGTATTCATTCGGTGGGACTTCTATGGGAACCTGCTCTACAATCCTGAGCCCGTAACCGTCCAATCCGACCATTTTTTTAGGATTGTTGGTCATGAGCCTCATTTGGCGAACTCCCAGATCAACCAAAATTTGAGCCCCGATACCGTAATTGCGCATGTCAGGTTGAAAGCCGAGTTTTTCGTTGGCTTCAACCGTATCCAGCCCCTGATCCTGGAGGGCATAGGCCTTCAGCTTATTGACCAGTCCGATACCGCGGCCCTCCTGCCGAATATACAAAAGAACACCGCAATTCTCCTCTTCAATCATTTTCATGGCGCGGTGCAGTTGAGGTCCGCAATCGCATCGCAGGGAACCGAAGATATCGCCGGTTAGGCATTCGGAATGCACTCTTACCAGAACCGGCTTTTTAGGATCAATCTCGCCTTTGACCATGGCAATATGCAACAGGTTGTCAACGTCGTTTTCGTACACGATTGCTTTAAATTCGCCTCCCACCGACGTCGGGATGGCTGTTTCTGCCGATCGCCGCACAAAGGATTCGGTCCGCATGCGGTATTCAATCAAGTCCTCGATGGTACAGATGCCGACCCCGTGCTTTTCGCTAAACTCTTCCAGCGCCGGCATACGCGCCATTGTGCCGTCCTCATCCATGATCTCACAAATCACACCTGCTGAATTCAATCCAGCCAGACGGGCAAGGTCGACCGAGCCTTCTGTTTGCCCGGCCCGAACGATAACGCCGCCACCTTTGGCTCTTAGCGGAAAGATATGGCCCGGTCGCACCAAGTCTCGCGGCTGGCAATCTTCGGCAACGGCTGTTAAAATGGTGGTTGCACGGTCATGGGCCGATATACCGGTACTCACCCCGCAGCGCGCCTCTATCGAAACGGTAAAGCCGGTTCCGAAGGCAGACTGATTGTTGTCAACCATCGGCGGCAAGTCAAGTGCATCGCATTTTTCAGGGGTCATTGCCAGACAGATCAGCCCGCGTCCATATTTGGCCATAAAGTTGATGGCTTCCGGCGTCACCTTTTCGGCCGCCATACATAGGTCGCCCTCGTTTTCACGGTCTTCATCGTCGACCAAAATGACCATTTTGCCATCTTTGATATCTTGGATGGCCGCTTCTATTGTGAGATGTGGCATGTGTTAATGATCTCCTAAAAGTTATTCCGGGTACGACAAATATCCCGATTTGGCTAATAATTGCATATCAATTCCGGAAGCCACGGCCGTCGGTTCGCCGTCCTGAACTGCCTTTGCGCGTGTAAATCGTTCGACATATTTGCCGATCATATCGGTTTCTATGTTAACAGCATCCCCCTTTTGCTTCATTCCGACGGTTGTCAAGCCGGCGGTATGCGGGATAATGCTCGCCGTAAAACTGGTGCTATCGCAGGTGTTGATGGTTAAACTGATACCATCTACGGCAACCGAGCCCTTGCGAATCATGTAGCGTGCAAGATTTTCCGGCACGGCGATTGTTATCAGAATGGCGTTGGCGCGTTTCTCATGCTGCCGAATAACGCCGATACCGTCAACATGTCCTGATACCAAGTGTCCATCGATGCGATCAGACAACCGCATGGCGCGTTCAAGATTTAGGCGGTCGCCGCGTCTGGCTTTACCGAATGTAGACGCTGCCAGTGTCTCAGGAGACAGGTCCGCTTCAAATTGTTTAGCCCGTATTTTGACAACCGTTAGACAGGCACCGTTGACTGCTATACTGTCACCCGGTTTGGTTAGGTCAAGCGCAAAATCAGCATCGATGATGAGGCGCCTGCCCTGACCGGCAGGCCGTATGGCCATTATTGTCCCCAAACCCTCGATTAAACCAGTAAACATCTAAATATCCGTTATCTTCTGCTGGTTGTCGTTGCTCAATCCGCTTTAGGCTATCACAGCTGATGGTTTATTTCATTACGTCTTAAAAACATTAACAATATAATGATTATCTTGCAACTTACAACTGACGGCAGGCAACTATCAGATATATCCTTCTATCATCACATCTTCGGCAAAGCGCTGAACACGAATATGCCTTAGTTGAATGCTGTCTTTCATCAGGGCCGGACCCGATCCCCGGCAAATGGGCACGCCGTCATCGCCGCCCAGAATCTTCGGTGCATAAAAAAAGAAGACTTTATCGACGATTCCACTCTTTAATGCTGAAGCCAAAACGGTGCTACCGCCTTCGATTAGAAGGCTGGTGATGCCCTCGGAGCCCAGCCGGACCATCAGCGACGACAGATCAATGCGACCCTTTTTAAGCGGCTGTTCAATAATCCGCACCCCTTCTCGGTGCAGCTGTTTCCTTTTTGCTTTGGCAGCTTTTTTGCCAACGATCAGAAGGGTATCCGCATCGGAGTCCAGCGTCAATATTCCGGCATCCGGTGAAATGGACAGGTGGGTATCAAGGACAATTCGAACCGGATCAACACCTTTGCTGTTCTCCAGACGTGTGGTCAAACGCGGATTGTCTGCCCGTACCGTGCCGATCCCTACCAAAATGGCATCAACCGCATGCCGCAGTCGATGCACAAATCGGCGGGCCTTTTCTCCGGTCACCCACCGGGAATCACCGGTGCGGGTGGCGATGCGCCCATCCAGGGTGGCGGCGCATTTTACAATCACAAACGGGCAGCCGGTGCCGACATATTTAAAGAAGGCCTCGTTGAGTCCGGCTGCCTGTTTTTCGCAAACGCCCGATAGAACTTCGATGCCGTGCTGTCGCAAAAAAGCGGCGCCGCCCTTGGCCCTTGTATGCGGATCGGCTATTGCCATGATGACTCGGCGAATGCCTGCCTGTAAAATTTTGCGGGTGCAGGGAGGGGTCCGTCCGGTGTGGTTGCAGGGCTCTAAATTGACGTACAGGCTGGCACCCCTGGCCTTGATGCCGGCATCCTCAATGGCAGCGACCTCAGCGTGGGCATGCCCGGCCGCGCGATGGTACCCGCGGCCGACCACTTCACCATTTTTAACGACCACTGCGCCGACCATGGGGTTCGGTGAGGTATAGCCTTGTCCCTTCTTAGCAAGGTTTAAGGCCATTCGCATAAAATGTTCATGATCCATTCGTCTTTTTCTTCAGAAGACAAAAAACAGAAGTCAGAGGACAGAACCTGAATGTGACCTTTTTACATTAATGCCCAAAACGGACCGCATATTTGTTCTCTGTCTCCTGTCTTCTGAGCTCAGGTTTCTGTCATCTGTTACAGATTACTCCTGTTTACTGAGCAGGGTTTTGAGTTCGGAAACAAAGTCGTTAACGTCCTTAAATTCACGATATACCGAAGCAAAACGTACGTATGCAACATCGTCCAGATCATGCAGCATGGTCATGATTTTTTCTCCAAGAAAAGAGGCCGGTATTTCTTTTTCACCTGTTTCTCTGAGATCACGTTCGAGATCATCGATGAATTCTTCGATCACATTTACGCTGATATTTCGCTTCTGGCATGCTTTTTTGAGTCCGGCGCGCACTTTATCCCGGTTAAACACCTCACGCCGGCCATCTTTCTTGATAATCATAATCGGGATTTCTTCAATGTGCTCGTAGGTTGTAAACCGGCGGGAGCATACAATGCATTCTCGGCGTCGGCGGATCACGCTGGCATCTTTGCTCAACCGTGAATCGATAACTTTGTTGTCGATTTCGCCACAATATGGACACTTCATGGTTCTCCCCCCTGCTGTTTGGTGTCGAGATGGATCAATTCTATTTTGGCTTCCCGTATCATGTCGTGCGACAATTCATCCGCATAACCCGAGCGGTAATAGATCTTGCGAATACCCGCATTTATAATCATCTTTGCACATATCGAACAAGGCAAATTGGTACAGAATACACTGGCGTCTTTTAAGGAAACACCATGGTAAGCTGCTTGAATAATTGCATTTTGCTCTGCATGAATTCCGCGACATAATTCATGCATCTTACCGGATTCAATCCCTAATTGTTCACGCAAACAGCCCACTTCTTCACAATGTCGGACACCGGTGGGTGCACCATTATAGCCGGTTGATAGGATTCGTTTATCTTTTACGATAACAGCGCCAACCGATCGTCGAAGGCAGGTGGAGCGCTTGGCAACGAGCATGGCTATGTCCATAAAGTAAACTTCCCAGGAAGGTCGCTGATTATCGGCTGCCATAAAATGATTCCATCTCCTTATTCGCAAATGGCAAGGCTCAGCATGCCTTGCCATTCAGAATTAAGTTTGCCCAGCCCTTGAGGGATTCAATTGGGCGTCTGTAATATTCTAAGTTCAATCGGTGTATTTTTTCAAAATCAGTGTAGCATTGGTTCCACCAAAACCGAATGAATTCGTCATGGCCGCATTCACTTTAGTTTTACGCGCCGTGTTGGGCACATAGTCCAGGTCACATTCGTCTGCCGGGTTCTCATAATTGATGGTCGGTGGGACCACATCGCGACTGACACTCAGGGCACTGAATACGGTTTCAATACCGCCGGCACCACCCAGCAGATGCCCGGTCATTGATTTGGTGGAACTGATCGCCAGCTTATAGGCATGATCTTTAAATACAGCTTTGACCGCACGGCTTTCGTAAAGATCGTTAAGCTCGGTAGATGTTCCATGTGCATTAATATAGTCCACCTGGTCGGGGGTCATAACGGCATCATCCAATGCCGCCTGCATGCAGCGCACGGCCCCGTCACCATCCGGGCAGGGTGAGGTGATGTGGTAACCATCTCCGGTCAACCCGTAGCCTGCCATCTCGGCATAAATAGCGGCACCTCTTCCGAGCGCATGGTCTAAAGCTTCCAATATCAGTATGCCGCAGCCTTCGCCGATAACAAATCCATCCCGATCACGATCAAAAGGGCGCGAGGCTCTTTCAGGCTCATCGTTACGCGTCGACAATGCTTTCATGGCGTTGAAACCGGCCACCGCGGTCTTGGACACAACCGCCTCGGTTCCCCCGGTAATCATGGCATCGGCCATGCCGTATTGAACCATCTTAAAAGAATCGCCGACCGCATGGGCCCCGGCAGCACAGGCCGTGGCATGGGATAAATTTGGACCTTTGGCACCAAAATGAATTGAAATCATACCCGGGGCCATATTGCCGATCATCATCGGGATAAAAAACGGACTCACGCGCCTGGGCCCTTTGGTGGCCACATTGAGAATCGTTTCTTCCATAATGCCGAGACCGCCCAGACCGCAACCGGTGACAACCCCGATGCGATCGGCATTCGAGCTGTTTATCTCCAGATGTGCATCTTCCAGCGCCATGCGTGTTGCCGCCATTGCGTACGAAATAAACAGCTCGTTGCGTTTGGCCTCTTTTTTGGGCATAAAATCTTGTGCATTAAAATTCTTGACTTCACCGGCGATTTGAGTCAGATAGGCTGATGCGTCAAATCGAGTGATCTCGGTGATACCCGATTTTGCGGCGCAAAGCGCTGACCAGCTGTCCTCGACGCCAATTCCCAAAGGTGTAACCAACCCCATTCCAGTAACGACAACCCGCCTTTGCAAGAGACCTCCTTTATGGCTTAAACAGGCGCGTGTAATCGCCCGCGTCTAAATATAAATTGATCTGACCGCGCTGCCGGTCACCCGCCACCACCAGGCCTGCCTGTCTGCCGTTCAGACACCATCGGTGGCGGTTCCATGCCATGCACAATCCCTGCCGACGCAGAGGATGAACATCTATAATGGCGAGGCGCCCGGCGAGGACTGCAAGCCTGTTAAAGATATGAACACGAAAATTTCTGCCTACTGTTTGTTGATGTAGTCAATGGCATCCTTAACAGTTGTAATTTGTTCAGCGTCTTCGTCGGAGATATCCGTATCAAACTCTTCTTCCATTGACATGATGAGCTCAACAAGATCGAGTGAATCAGCTCCCAGATCATCCACAAATGAAGCCTCCGGGACAACCTCTTCCAAATCGACACTCAGTTTTTCGGCAATAATCTTTTTGACTCTCTCTTCAACAGACATCTGATTTTCCTCCTTACCCGGTCAACCCGGTCATTGATAGTTCGCATTGAAAGCTTGCACCTAATTTAAATGCTAAATTCTGCTGCAACTGGCTTTGAAAATGCGAGCTTTCAGCCGAAAACAAGTTTTTATTTATAAAGCGGATTATAAATTTTAGATCGCGCCAGAGAGCCCCGCTTAAAAGCGGAACTTCACATCTGATTTATAGTAATTTGTGTTCAGCAAGGCGCCAAATTCTTCACTTTAATATGAATTGTGAACTGGCTTTTAAACAGTTATATTTTGGCCGACAACAAGGCACGGGGAGGAGAAAATCGCGCCGCGTACATTTAATACGTTAGCGGTTTGCTCCTTCCCGTAACGCAGTATTCAGTCAAAAGATGGCCGTTTAAAAGTCAGTTCTACATGTACATCCCGCCGGTGACGTGTATCACCTGCCCGGTAATATAGGCCGCACTATCGGACGCCAAAAACGTGATGGCCTCAGCCACATCCTGGGGAGTACCAGCTCTTTGCAAGGGGATGATACTGAGCATCGCCTCCCGGGCTTTTTCCGATAGAACGGCCGTCATGTCGGTTTCGATAAAACCCGGAGCCACAGCGTTGACCGTAATGCCCCTTGAACCGAGCTCTTTGGCAACCGTTTTGGTCAGGCCGATCATACCCGCTTTGGATGCAACATAGTTGGCCTGCCCCGGATTGCCCATGACCCCCACGACTGAGGCCAGGTTTATGATGCGACCCGATTTCTGCCGGACCATAATTTTGGAGATCGCCTTGATACAGTTAAAGGCACTCTTGAGGTTGACGCTAATGACGGTATCCCAGTCTTCTTCTTTCATGCGCATTATCAGGCCGTCACGGGTGATGCCGGCATTGTTGACCAGCACGTCAATTTGCCCGTATCGGTCTATAACCGTTTCCACCCAGCCTGACACGGAAGCACTGTCGGCGACATCGACCTGCGTGAAAGAAGCTTCGAGTCCCAAATCTTTGGTGGTGGTTTCACCTGCCTCGGTGTTGACGTCGCAAATTGCAACTTTGGCGCCTTCTCTGGCAAAATTTTCAGCCGTCACCTTTCCAATTCCAGCCGCCCCCCCTGTGACCATGACCACTTTGTTTTCGAATCGCAAACGACCCTCCTTTCATTCCCTAATTGAGCAAAAACCCGCTCAATTAGGCGTCAATCGCTATTAGAATTCGATGACAGCCTCATTTTATACGCCCCAAGCTTGCGATATTTTTAATTAGATATCATTGCATTAGACGAATATGCAAACAACAGACGACGCCCGATTGGGGTATGCTTTATCGGCTGAAAATAATATCAGCTGCGCGGTTCATGTCGGCAATGATGCCTTGATAACTGTCTGCCAGTCGAGAGTGCGAAATTTCTGATAGAAAAGCCATGCCCTGCTCGACATCAAAAACGCCGGAGCCATATACAATTTTCAAAATATTGCTTGCCGTCAGCTGTGCAATTTCATTGGCAAACACGCGTGAAAAAACGCATATTTTTTCAGCTTGCGGATTATTTTCACCGGCAAATGCGACAGCCTGCCGTGCAAAGCTGGCAGCGACTTCGACATGCATCATCATATCGGCCAAAGCGAACATAATGGTTTGCTCACGCGTCAGTCGATTGTCATTGACCAAAGAAATGGTTTGGTTCAGAGCCCGGGCTGCAAGGCTGATGAAGCGGCAGCCGGCCTCATGGCACTGGGATTCGAGCTTATCCATCTGATCGGCGATGTCATTGTAAAAGGCGCCTTTGGATTTGCGAGTTGCCTTCCAGCGAAACGTACTGATAATATTTTGCTGAATTTCGCTGGTCCCTTCATAAATACAGGTAATTTTAACATCGCGTTTGATTTTTTCGACGCCGTATTCATTGATATAGCCATATCCGCCCAGAGCTTGCATGGCATCATCGGCAGCTTTGTTGGCGGATTCGGTTGCAAAAAGCTTGGCGATGGAGCCCTCGACCTCCAGACCCTGCTCCCCGGCATCCAGTCTGGTGGCCACCTCGTCAATATAGGTCGCCGCGGCCGCCAGGCGAACGGCATGTGGCACGACCAGCTTGTGGGTATAGCCCTGCTTTTCTGAAAGCGGCGTTTTAAATTGTATACGTTCCTGGGCATAGGGGACAACAATATCCAGGGCGGCCTCACCGCCGCCCAGTGCCATGGAGGCAACCATCAGGCGGGTATACCCAAATACCTTGCTGGCCTGTTTGAGCCCCTGTCCGGTAACTGCGCCGATGACATTTTCCACCGGCACGAAAACATCCGAAAATGTCAGCGGCGAGGTGTTGGAAGCGCGAATGCCGTGTTTTTCTTCACCTTTGCCCCGGTCATAGCCCTCGGTGTCTTTTTCAACGATAAAAAAAGTGGCTCCCTCGGGCGTATTGGCCAGCAGGGTAATAAATTCTGCATACCCGCCGGTGGAGATGAACTGTTTGGTTCCGTTTATTCGGTAGCCGCTGATGTTTCCGCTCTCGTCGTTTACCGGTTCGGCCTTGGTTTTAATCGAAGCCACGTTGCTGCCCGCATCGGGCTCGGTGACCGCGTAGGCTACCAGGGCCTCTCCGGCAGCGATTTTTCCGAGCCATTTTTGTTTTTGTTCCTCGGTTCCGCCCACGATGATGGGATCTGCACCCAGCTGAATGGCAAAAAAAGCGGTGGTAATGCCCAGACAGATTTTAGCCATTTCCCTGGTAATGGCGCAGCTGTCGCGGGCACCTCCGCCCAGGCCACCATAGGCTTCGGGGATCATTAGAAGCTGTAGGCCGATTTCAGGGCCCAGCATTTCACGAATGGTGTCTTCGGGAAATATCTCCTCACGATCAAACTCGGCAATTCTTTCAGGTGTCAGAAGCCGCTTTTTTAACTGGGCAACCGTATCCAGAACCATTTGCCTGGATTCCAGATCCAGTCCGTATAGAACAGTGTCGTTGGATGTCTTATCTGAACTCATGAAATTTAATCCTTTTGGAAACAATCGGTTCTGACGCTGAAACAGAAGGCTATTCCTGTTCGGTTTCAACAACCTTACGGCCCTTGTAATAGCCACAACTGGGGCAGGCATGGTGAGGCTCGACGGCTTCACCACACTCCGGGCAGGATGACACATTCGGTGCGGCAAGTTTCTGGTGGGTCCGGCGCTTATCGCGCTTTGACTTTGATTTTTTACGTTTGGGTACCGCCATGAGTAATCTCCTATTATATTGAAATTTATATATATATTAAATTATTCGACTTGATTTTTGAGGTGGGCATCTAGTAATTTATCTGTAACGGATTGTCAAGTGTTTTCGTCATAATTTTGAAATTTGTTAGCTTGTACTTGCCATCCTTCTATGATATTGAAATGCACCGCCGGAAGCACAATTGTGATACGAGCTTAAGCTATTAAAATCATGAACATTAAATGGTAAGAAAATCATTGCCCGGGAAATATTGAAAGCTGAATCTGACACCCGTGACTGAATGCGATAAAAAATCAAAAGCATCAGCTTCGTATTCTGAAGCCGCTTGCGTTTACTTGTCATACAATAATGTTAGACAATAGTTGGCGAATCCGGGCATGATAATAAATTATGTATAAAATATAGATAGATAAAGATTCATCTATTTGTTTTTGATGGCACACTTTACTTAGATATTTACTTACCCAAAACTGAAAAGACCCCCAACAGAGGTGAAGGCTAAAATGCAAATGGAAGCCCAAAATGACCTGATTGTAACTCGCTTTCCCCCCAGCCCTACCGGCTTTTTGCATGTCGGCAATGCGCGCACGGCCATTTTTAACTGGCTTTACGCCCGTCGCATGAGGGGAAAATTTATTTTGCGCATTGAAGACACGGATACCGAACGCTCCACCCAGCATGCCATCGACGCCATTTTTGAGGCCCTTGAGTGGCTTGGGATCGACTGGGACGAGGGACCCTATTATCAAACTAAACGACTCGATATATATCATCAACATCTGGAACGCCTGATCGATTCAGGTCATGCCTATTATTGCACCTGTTCACCCGACGATATTGCAGCCATGCGCGAGAGGGCCATGGCCATCGGTCGCAAACCCAAGTATGACGGTACCTGTCGCAAAAAAGGCCTGTCAAAATCACCGGATGCGGTCGTACGGCTAAAAGCACCTCTTAGCGGAGCAACGGTGGTGGAAGATGTCATCAAAGGCAATATCGTATTTCAGAACGATGAGCTGGATGATTTTATCGTGTGCCGCAGCGATGGTATCCCCACCTATAATTTCGCGGTGGTAATCGATGATATGACCATGCAGGTCAATACGGTTATTCGTGGCGATGACCACGTCATGAATACGCCCAAACAAATCCTTGTTTACAGGGCGCTGGATTGCCCATTGCCGGTCTACGGTCATGTTCCCATGGTGCTGGGAACCGATAAAAGCCGCTTCAGCAAACGTCACGGGGCTGTTTCCGTAGCGGCCTACCGGGACATGGGCTTCCTGCCGGATGCCATGCTCAATTATCTGGTCCGGTTGGGCTGGTCGCACGGCGATCAGGAATTCTTTTCCCGGCGGGAGCTGATCGGAGTGTTTGACCTGGAACACATCGGACGTTCCGCTGGCGTTTTTGATCCTGAAAAGCTTTTATCACTGAATGCGGACCATATTCGCGCCACGCCTGTCGAAAATCTGGTGGATCCGCTAAAGCCCTTTTTAACCCGCCACGGTGCCGTCATCGATGACGACGGTCTTCTGGTGAAGGTCATCAAAACCCTGCAGGCCCGCAGCAAAACCCTGGAGGAAATGGCTCTAAACGCTTTATTTTATTTTGCAGATGAGATCGACTATGACGAAAGGGCTGTCAAAAAATTTTTAAAGCCCGCCGCGCTTGAGGCCATGCAATTGTTGCTGGCGCAATTGGAAAGTCTGGAATCGTTTTCGGAAGAAAACCTGGAAACGGCATTTAAGGCCGTTATGAAACAGACCGGACTTAAGCTGGGCAAAATCGCCCAGCCGGTTCGGGTGGCCCTGACAGGCCGGACTGCCAGCCCCGGCATTTTCGAGGTCGCAGCCATCATCGGCAAGGACAAGGTCATTTCAAGGCTAAACAAAGCCATACAGTTTATTAAGGCAAGGCCTCAATAAAAGGTGTTAGTGTTCAGGTGTCAGGGAACGTTTGATACAAACCAAAAAACGAGAAAAACATAAAGTCTTTATTGCTCATAGGTGGCGAAGATTCGATATGAGCCACCGAAGGCCTGAAACCTGACATCCGACACCTGAAACCTCCTTGTGATTGCCCATTTGAGCAGAAAATTTGACTTGACGGAAGGCGAGATGATATATAATTAAGATTAACTTGAAGATACTGGGGGATCGTCTAGCGGCAGGACGACGGGTTCTGGCCCCGTTAACCCAGGTTCGAATCCTGGTCCCCCAGCCAAGCCAATCGATTTTTCGAACCGGTTAACTCGGAGGGATTTTCCGGGAGGGTGTGGATGCGGACGGATATCCGGTCCTTAAAGACCGTAACATCCTGAACGATCAGCCCCAGGTAAATCGCTTTATCCTGGTTCGAAAGTTCATCATATACACCAGAGAAGTCCTTGACCGCCTCAAGGACGTATTTGGCATTTATCTCAGAGGGCGAGCTTGCGAGTATTAAAGTGAGATCGCCTTTCTTTTTTTCTAACTCGTTAATCTGTGTCTGGATCTTTTCGATCCTTTTTTCAAAAAGCTCGGTCACGGTTTTGCGTCCTGACTTTTCAACCGCCCCGATAAGATTATCAAGCTGATCCTTTAATTCGGCTAAACCAAAGAATCAACACGACTCTTCTCGATGTACTGATTCACATCACTCACATCAAAACGAAGGCAGCCACCGAACTTGTAGAACGGGATTGCCCGGCCATCAACCAAGCGCCCGGCCGTGGGCTCGGAAATTCCGAGTAGCTGGGCCAGTTCTTTGATGTTCACGAATCTAAGTTGTTCGATTTGATCCATTGGCATGTATTTAATTATCAATGAGCAATATGGGCAGGATAATTCCTGTTGGTCATATTACTCATTTTATAATTAATTCGATCGTTTGTAAATATTTGAGATGATTGATTTTAATTTAATACTATCTAAATTTTAATACACACACTGGCTCTAAGCCCATCATATAATTGTACCATTTCAGGTGTAGAGATTTTTTAAAGCAAACCTAAAATATTTCTAAAGCTGCTTTTTTCGAACCGATGATTTCAGTTTTCTGTGGTAAGAAGAATCGCTATTTATTTGCAAGGAGCCTTTCATAGGCTCCTTAATTTTAGATGGTTTGTGTGGATGTTTCAAGCCTTGATAATAGCAGTTCCGTCAGTATGTTTTTAGGCAAAGAGACTATAGATTGGTAACTGAAACCCAAACTTTTTGAGAGCTTTTTAGGTTAGCGACTTATAGCCGGAACCTATAATTTTGCTATTTTAAAGATTGCGTTGCGGAATATAAACAAAAGATCCTAGCTATATTGTGTTTGGAAGGAGTTGATTTTCAAAATTTTCGATTTGCATTTATGGCGAAAAAGAAAATGTCATTTCGTTGGGTCTCCTTTGACCAAGTAATTGTCTATTTTGACCATACCATACTCGGCACTAACAAACTGCCCGCCGGTCGATAGCCGGTCACTCCAATTATATTAAACCTCGGTTGGATAACGAATCCGACGATCGAAGGGCATATCTGGTGTGTGATTTTTCGAGTCGACCGGGCTGGTATCGAAAAAAATCTCACGCTGCAGCAGCCATTTATCAACCAAACCAAAATGGTTCCCAATAGCAAGCTTCCAGAAAACCACATCAATTCGCACTTAGTTCATCAAGATTTTGAAATTCTATAACTTTTATGGTAATTAAATCGAATAGATAAAAATTGATGGGCATCATTCAGTACAACCAATCGTTCCGGAGGAGTCATTTTTGGCGCTTTACCAATGGCACATCATCGGCATTGCTTTTTTTTGCGCGATCGCAATTTTGCTTATTATCGGGCTGCTCATACAGCGGTCACGACACGGCCGGGCGAAAGCGGCATTGCGCACCAGTGACGAACGATATCTTTTGGCCCTGGCAGGCTCCACCGACGGCCTTTGGGACTGGGATCTGCTGGCAGACACCGTCTTCTACTCGGATCGTTTCAGGGAAATCCTGGGATATTCGTCCGATGAGTTTCCAGGCAGTATAAATTCTTTCCGTAGCCGACTGCATCCAGATGATGCCGAGGCCATTTGGGCCGCAATCAAACGCCATCTTCAAGAGCGCGTTCCATACAAGGTCGAATACCGTCTACGAACAAAATCGGGCAATTACCTGTGGTTCCTCGCACGTGGCCAGGCAATCTGGAACAGCGAGGGAAAAGCTATCCGGATGTCCGGATGGATTCAGGACATTACCGAGCGCAAGCAGACCGAGCTTAATCTCCGTGTTGCACTTTCCGAAATAAAGGATTTAACGGAAAAACTTGAGGTCGAGAGAGCGTATCTACAAGAAGAAATCAAATTAGAATACAACTATGAGAACATTATTGGTCAAAGTGATGGGCTCAATTACGTGCTCTATAAGGTTGAGCAAATTGCCTCTAGCGATACAACCGTTATCGTTCTTGGTGAGACTGGAACCGGCAAGGAACTGGTGGCCCGGGCCATTCATAGCTTGAGCCCACGCAAAGATCGGACCTTAGTGAAGGTGAATTGTGCCACACTGCCTTCAAGCCTGATTGAAAGTGAGCTGTTCGGCCACGAGAAAGGCTCATTCACTGGTGCCCACGCCAGACAGCTGGGGCGATTTGAAGTTGCCAACGGCGCCACCCTTTTTCTGGATGAGATCGGAGAACTGCCGCTGGAACTGCAGCC
>JASFJF010000032.1:0-17192 GCA_050122255.1 Desulfobacterales bacterium | reverse complement strand
ATCCGGATGATTGGTATTGCGCCTGGCGCTTTTCGATCAAACAGGATTCAACTTGATTTGACAACACGCTGAGTTGCGATTTTCATCGTAAAAAAAGGTTTTGAGGTGACCTGTGAGTTGGTGGATATAGAGGCATTCCAAATTATTACGCCTTACAGGGATACCCCAATAAGTAGGCTATCTCTGAGTGCACACAAATGAACTTTTAATATGATGTAGCGGATCTGAGAGCGTTTTTAACGTATTTTCTAAAGCCACTTTTTTTTGGTTCAATATGAAGCCAGAGCCATTTGCTGACGCTCTCACGCTTTTTGAAACGGCAGCTTAAAAGCAATGAAACCAAGGCCACGCTTCCACCCTGTCTTTTTATTTAGTCCTATAAGCCCCTGAAAAGTTACGGATTCGGCTTCTTCATTGGACCTGAGCCAAGCGCACGACTATCCCCACCGTAAGTATCTCCATATCCAACAATTTGACCTATGGCCGAAAAGACTATATACAGAACAAAAAGTGAGGTTTAATATATGTCTGATTCATCCGACGTTTTTGATAAAAACCGGTTGGTTCACACTAAGTTTCAAAACTGGCCGTATTTACAGGATTATTGTCTTACCTGCGGTTTGTGTGCCGGTTCGTGTCCTGCATCGGGTATCGATGATTTTGATCCCCGCAAACTGATTCGCATGATTTCCCTGGGCCTCGAAGATGCGCTAGTTAAATCCCGCTGGCCCTGGATCTGCACCATGTGCGGCAAATGTGAAATTGTTTGCCCGATGGAAATCGCCATCGCTGATATGGTGCGCCGCATCCGGTCATTACGGGACCGGCAAAGCGTGCCGGGAATTTTACAACAGGGCGTTACCGCCGCTATGGAGACTGGTAATAACCTGAGATTGCCCAAAGATGATTTCATTTTCATCCTGGAAGATGTGGCTGAAGAAATAGCAGAAGAGCCGGGCTTTGAAGGCTTTGAGGTGGCGATTGATAAAAAGGGCGCCAATATTTTAACCACCATCCACAATAAGCTGGTCAACACCCACACCGAAGACCTTAAGCACTTGTGGAAGATATTCCATGCCGCCGGAGAAGATTGGACCGTACCCTCTGAAAACTGGGAAGGGGTCAATTGGGGATATTTCACGGGCGATGATGAAGCGATGCAAATTATGGCTGAACGCATCTATGAGCAGATGCAGAAACTGGATGTCAAAAGCCTGCTGTGGCCCGAATGAGGTCATGCATATCTATCGACCCGGTCGGGTTTCGAAAGATATTTTCCAGAAGCGTTCGAAAAATTTAAATTTGTATCGGTTTTTGATCTGCTGGTCAGCTATATCAAAGAGGGACGGATCAAACTTGATCCCACGCGGTTTGATGTTTTAACAACCTTTCATGAACCGTGCAATTGCGGCCGCAAAGCTCAGATGCGATTTGGACACGGTTATTTTGAACAACCGCGGTGGATTCTGGATCAATGCATACCAAACTGGGTGGAACTTTACCCCAATCGCATGGAACAAATCTGTTGCGGCGGTGGCGGCGGTGCGCTGGTAAATAGCTATGATGACGAACGCTCTTTTTATGCCATCAGAAAGATCGATCAGATCAGGGCCACCGGGGCCGGGATGATTGTGGTTCCATGCCACAGCTGCCACGGACAGTTTAACAGCATCAAAAAACAATTTGAGCTTGAGGATCTGAAGGTGAAATATCTGTGGGAACTGGTGGCCGATTGTCTTGTTCTAAAGTGATCATTTGCCGGGTCTTTTATATCTAAAAAAAGCCGGGCAATCCAACTTTGGCTGCCAAAAATTTAAGCCAGCTAAACAAATTATAGAACTGATTCACAACACCAACAAGATATAGTGGAAATTTCTCATGTATAAGCAAGAGTCTATTTTTTCCGTTTCTTGCGTTCTTTAGCTATTATGAGGATCATGACAATGATCACTCCAAAGAGTACAAAATGAAATATTACAATTGCAGAATCCATGTTTTGCAATTGATACCCCTCAAATAAGATCTTGGCTTTTTTGATGTAAAAAAATGGCAGACCATTTTCGAGCCTGCCATATAAGCTGGTTTCGGCTTCTTGTGATACCGCTGTTTTGGCAATTCAGCCTTCCAATCATCGTATAATCTATCGAAAGTTGAATGTACGGCCTGTTTTCAAGATCGGTAAATCACATCATTCTGCAGGGATATAGGGTATTTCTTCTCCCCACCATCCGCGTTGCGCTGACATCGTTGCATGTTCTGCAGTCGGATTTTGGTAGTCCCACCAGCTAAATTGGACGTGGTCCCAATCCTTAAATACAGAATCGTGTTTATAAAAATCCGAGCTACATCCTGAAATGAGGACGATCAGCATTGTAATCAAAAATAGGTTCTTCATTTTTACTTCTCCTTTTTCGTCATTAGTTTAAAGTTAAAAGTAATTTAATAAAAAGTAAATCAAGGTACCGAATGCTATCAATAAAGTAATGGTTGGCAAAAAATTTCCTCTACTCGTTGAATATTGAGTAAACAAACGTTTACCATTGAGGTAGTCGATAGCACCATCAATAACAGATCGATTAAATGCCGACAAAGTTGGTTTCTTACAATGGGGGCAAAGTACAATGTATTTGTCTAAATTTTTTATTTTATATTGGTACCAACTTACATACCGATCAGGAGAACTGATGGTTTGATCCAAATTTTTCTTGGCATCAATCTTCGGCAGAATTAAAACTTTCTCCTCTGCGATGACAGTAGAGTCATTATCAGGCTGATTGCGTTCAGTAGTTCTTTGCTGGTTTTCTTTCATAACATCACGCTTTGGTTTTTGATTATCAAAAAAAATACACCCAATATCGTTTTGGCCGTTTTGCTGCAAATCGAAAGAAGGATCAATCAGGGCTTTCACTGAAACACCCATGATAGTGTCGCGGTAATCCAATCTTTGCACAGCTTGATTTTATCGAACGCTATAAAAGTATATTGGCGGGATTGATTGAATTGAATGTGGTAATTTTGCTTAATTCCTTAGAGGTCTATTTTGCAATCACACAAAACTCAAAAGAATGGCAGGTTGTGATTGTTTCTACATATGTGAATTTGCTTAATGCAAAAGATATTCCAATAAAACTAAATAAAAAATTAAAGTATTTATAATACGTTAGCTTTTGGATGTCTACAAAACTACAGACCAACATGAACCTAAATTCATAAATATGGGTAAAAACTTATATAAAATCAAAAATTATTAAAGATCCAAACGAGTCAGGGAAAAGAATGTCAGTTCGGTTAAGATATCAATATGTGGAAATACGCCGGTTGGTATTTCTTGAAAAGCCGATTTTTTGGTGAAATAAGTGTATTACACTTACCATTAAGCCTAAAGATTTTCAATGAAACTCCGATAAAAATTGTATGAAAAAAACAGATAGACGAAAATTTCCAAGGACTAAAGTATTTGACCCTATTTCATATTCATTTGTGGATTCAAATACCAATGATTTAGTTGAGCACATTTCGGTTGCCTTGAATGCAAGCCAAAATGGCATCCAGATTCAAACTTTCGCTGAAATTCAATCAAAACATATCCGACTGCGATTTGTAGACATCGGGATGAGCACACATGAGGTCAAAGGGGAACTCATTTATTGCACGAAACAACAATCTGGTATTTTCAAAATTGGCGTCAGACTTATGGGCACCGACGCCGAAAATCTATATTTTGTCAAACAATTGGTACAATTTTATCATTATGGCAATAATAGATCCCGCGCGGGCGTGATTCAAATTGAACAAAGTAGTCAGCCAAATTCCATTGACCTGATTGAAATATAGACTTCATCAATAGAATTGTTGCTCCGGCAATAATTATTTAACGCAATATTAGCGCGATAGCAATATCGCCCAAAACAATGTTTTATAAATGATACAGCACCGTGGCGGATAAGGCAAAATTTTAATTGAGCGGATATGCGCAGATTGAAGATATATGGATAAGATGGACTCTTATTTATTTGTCAATAACCCAATCTTCGGCAGCTTGAAAATCAGCAAAAACCTTAATCTCAAACGGCAGGTCTTTTGCAATTTCAGAAAAGAATGATGCCATAGCTGACTGTAATCCGGTTGCAACCACTATGGCCGTTTTGCTCCTGGTCACGTCTTCAGGGTAAATTTCTACAATGTATTCTTTTAACTTATGCAGATCAACATAAGTTAGCGTTATTGGAGAATCATGGAATACCCAAATATCATTTTTCTGGGAAAATTCAGGTAAATTGCCTACCTTTCCGATACCTTCCCAAATCTGCCAATAGTCGACTTCTTTGGGTTCTACTAAAATGTAATCCTTTTCTACTGTTATTTTAGGAGTCATTTTCGATATTGAACAGCGATGTTAAAACTGAATAAGATAAAAAAATATTAATGTCAATTTAATAATCAAAGAAAATTGCATAAGCTGGTAATAATTACAGATAGTTATAAAGATATAAAGATATATTCTTGTCTATAGAAAAAGAAGATATAAAGATATAAGATTAAATGGAAATTGACACTAAAGCATGGTTTTTCGCTGATCGGACGTGCGGTTTACAGGGATCTATAATCTTCGCGATGTTAAGTAGATCGGCCAAGATTACTATAGATGTAGCAGAAAAGAATGACAACAATAGGCTACGGAACTCGAATAGTATTGCCCCCTGAGCAAATTTTGAAATTATCGCCGTAGGAACGATCATCATCAGCTAATTTATAGCTAAAATCGATATACCCCGTCTGGCTTTTGATTGTTTGGCGCTCACCTGATTCAAGCCAACCCTCAAAGATTTTGCCCTGTCGATCTCCATCTGAATCGTCATCCCACACGGTGATGTAGATTTTAGCCATATCTGACTTGAGCACACAGGTTGTATCATCTGCGGCAGCATCGAAAAAAGGTAAAAGACTTGAAACTGTTATAACAATAATAGCCATTTTAGAAAAAGATATGCGTTTCATTGAATTCTCCGATAATAAAGATATTTGCCTGCACTCGTGCCTTAATACCGTTTTAGAATAATGTGTAAATATATAATGTCAAAGTAAGCTGTATTGAGAGATGATAAAATACCAATTTTTCTTTAATGATTTCAAATACAAAACCGATAGATCCAACTTATCGTTTTTTTGCGTTCCGTTTCAAATCTTTTGTTTTTATGTTTATGGGGCTAAGAAGTGTCCTCTGAATTGTCATCACGTTTGGAAGGAGGCATGTTTTTTTTGTTTATTGCCTCCACAATAAAGGAAGGAACGGCAATAGCAAAGCCGATCCAACCGTATAATAATGGTATAGCTTTAATCCAAGTGAGTACTATCAAAGCCAAACCAACCCACAGGCCAATCGATGTAATATTGTCGAATTTCAATTTATGGTTCCCCTGTTCATAACATTATGTTAGATGGCAATTTTTTCATCAAATCACTTTTTAAATCTACATTCCATTACTTTGCTCCTGCCCTTTTGAGAAGTCTAATAATCTCTACACTCCCCCTCTTTACCGCAACCATCAGGGCTGAGCCGCCGTCATTAGCTTTAGCGTTCACATCAGCACCATGTTCCAGCAGGGTTTGCACCGTGGCGGTGTCACCCCGCGCTGCCGCCAAAATTAGGGCTGAGCCACCATCATAGGCTTTTGCGTTCACATCAGCACCGTGTACCAGCAGGGTTTGCACCGTGGCGGCGCTGCCTTTTTCTGCTGCAAGCATCAGGGCTGTAACGCCCTTTCCGGTTTTAGCGTATACATCAGCACCATGTTCCAGTAGGACTTGCACCGCGTCAGTGTGACCGCTCATTGCCGCAAACATCAGAGCGGGATTTCCGAGATTGGATTTCGTATTCACGTCAGCGCCATGTTTCAATAAGGCTGTCACCGTGCCAGTGTGGCCAAAGAAAGACCCATATATCAGAGCTGTAAAGCCATCATTGTCTTTAGCGTTCACATCAGCACCATGTTCCAGTAAGACAATCACCGTGAGGGTTTCACCTAATCTTGCTGAATGTATCAGGGCTGTGCAGCCATTTTTATCCTTAGCGTTGACATCAGCACCATTTTCCAGCAAGGATCGCACCGCGACGGTGTCAGCCTTTTTTGAGGCTTCCAATAGTTGTAATTGCTTCTGTGTTGGGTTACATCCAGCGACAAGGATAAAAGTAAGTGCTCCCAGAAGATTCATAGGAAATATGAACTTCATAGTGCGTGCTCTTGCTCCCCTACAATAGCAATGAACGAGAATAACTTTCTGACTTCTACCTTAAATGAAATCTATGAAAGGCGAATCGATATATCCAACTTATCGCATTTATAAATCCGGTGTCAAACCGTAGGTTTGGAAAATGCTGACTTAAAATAAAAAAGGCAAATCCATGCAATCAGATTCACCCTAAGATGCTGTTTTTCTAATATAGATTTTATCGGTTCCGATACCAGGACTCTTTTTTTGAACTCTTTGCTCTTAATCAGCTCATCATCCGCGAAAAAGTGTTTATACAATGTCCATGTTCTATTCTGTCTTTAATGCTCCAAGATAAAACCGCTTCGTCTCCCACATACAGATATATTTTCGCATCGTATTTTGCAACTACGTCTGTAAGGTCAAAAAAGCAGTCTTGTATAAATTGACTGTATTAAATATGCCCCAGTGTTTCTGGATACATGGTTGATGATTTCAAATGCCGTTGAACTTCAGCCCCGAGACCACACAAATCCATCCTTTTCGAGGCTCCACTGTCGCAACGACCATAGGAAATCCGGCATTCTCAAAGGTTTCCTCGAACTCCTGAACCGAAAAACACCTCATGCCGCCTGCTCGAATCAGCTTCTCGTTTCGCTTGTCGAATCTTGATCCACGGTACATGCCGGCAATAATTGCGAGTTGGCCACTTGGTTTCATCACACGCCGCACTTCAACGAGGTCTTCTGCAATATCAGGCCAGAAGTAATAGGTCTCTACTGCTATAATAAAGTCGAACATTGCTTCCGGAAACGGCATCGAGGATACCGAGCCATGGACAACTTCAAGGCGACCGCTGTCAATCAGCCGTTGGTTCCTTTTCCGCGCGACGGTGACCGCGTCCTTTGAGTAGTCGATACCAATCGCTTTGCCCAGTCTCGCCAGGGACGCGAGACGTTCCAGGGTTCGTCCGCCACCGCATCCGATGTCGAGAACGGTCGCGTTCTCAGAAATTTCAACCTTTGTTAGACCCCAGCGCGTCAGACCGGCATGCCCGAAGTTCATACCGCGAACAAGAAATCTGCCAAATCTCCCGCGAGGCTTTCCACACTGAGAGAGCAATCTGCCAAGCAGGTTCACCCTTCCTCCTCACCAATCAATTTCAACATGCGATCCTTTTATTAACGCCAGACTCACAATGCGACCGTCCTTGGCAGCCAGCTCTAAATTGCGAGCAACATAATCACCGCCTACTATGTCCAGAATTACATCCACACCATGTCCGTCAGTGACCTCTTTTATCACCTCGACAAAGTCCTGTCTGTGATAGTTGACTGCGACATCAGCGCCACGGCAACAGCAAGCTGCGCATTTTTCTTTGCTACCGGCCGTCGTATACACTTTCTGCATAACCTCCGCCATTTGTAAGCGCACATACCCTGTCTGAGACCGACCAAGCTGATACGTCATTACCGGTCGACACCACTTCGCCGGCAACCTCAAGACCTAAAATGGGGCAAGCACCGGCAGGGGGTGGGTAGAGCCCCTGGCGCTGCATTACATCTGGCCGGTTCACGCCGGCAGCATGTACCTTAATTAACACTTCACCATTTTCAGGAACCGGTACATTGCCCTCTTTAATTTCCATAACTTCCGGTCCACCATAATCGGACATACTGATGCAACGCATTACAAGATCTCCCCCGAAGCAACTTGCCAAAACGGGATGATCGAAGCCGAGATGTTGGCTCGAAAAATGCTGCCGAATTAAATTACGGATGGCGCTGCTTTATATCCACGATGGGTTGAACAAACTGGGATTCGGTATCCCAGGGAAACAAAATCCAGGTATCCTGGCTGACCTCGGTGATGAAGGTGTCCACTAATGGCCGACCCTCTGGCTTGGCATAGACAGTAGCAAAGTGTGCTATGGGCATCATCTCCCTGACCAGACGGGCCGTCTGGCCGGTATCCACCAGATCGTCAACTAAGAGCCAGTCCTCCCCATCTGTGTCGACCGATTTTAATATCGTGCTTGAGCCCTGATCGCGACCGTCGTAACTGGAAATACAGACGGTATCCACCAGGCGGATTTCCAATTCACGGGCGATAATAGACGCCGGCACCAATCCGCCCCGGGTAATGGTCACGATGCCCCTCCAGGCCTGCATATTTACCAATCGCCAGGCCAGCGCTTTGGAATCCCGGTGCAGCTGCTCCCAGGATATGGGGAATGTTTTCGTGTAGCGGTCAGTCGTTGCGCTCATATTCACCCTCTTTGAAATTGATTGCATACTCAAATTGCCTATTGTCAATTGTTCATTAATACAATTACTTGTCTTCGCGCATATAAGACTTCGCCAACGCACTGGGCGCGCCCACGCGTTTGCTCAGAGCTTCCCACCAGGTTAAAATGACCAAGACCAGAACAGTTGCCAGGTAAGGCAGCATATTCAAAAAAGCCGCCGGAATGTTGGTTCCGGATGCCTGCAGCCTGAACTGCACGGCATTGATGCCGCCGAATAAAATGGCGCCCCAAACTGCCCTAGCGGGGTTCCACATCGAAAAAATCACCAGGGCAATCACAATCCAACCCCTGCCGCCGGTGATATTTTCGGTCCAACCCGGTGCATAGGAAAGTGACAGATGAGCGCCGCCGATGCCCACCAGCATTCCGCCGAGAATGGTATACAGGTAGCGTGTTCGTGCAATATTGATTCCCATGGCATCGGCGGTCTGTGGGTTTTCGCCCACAGCCCGCAAGTTCAAGCCATTGCTGGTTTTGTACAGGTAGTACCAGCCGGCCGGCAACATAAAATAAACGATATAGGTCATCACATCCTGATTAAAGACTGCGCCGATGATTGGCAAATCGCTTAAAAGCGGGATGGCGATCGGTTCGAACTTAGGGCCCACCAACCCGACCAGATAGCCTCGGTTTGATTCCGGGCCCAGCCTCTGACCGAGAAAACTGGCCATCCCCGAACCGAAGAGGGTGATACTTAAACCACTGACGACTTGATTGGCGCGCATGGTAATCGATAAAAATGCGTGAATGCTGGCCAGGGCCCCGCCCACCAGCATGGCGACCAGGATGGCCAGAAACAGGCTGCCGGTATGGTAAACGGTGGCAAAAGACGTCACCGCACTCATGAGCATCATGCCCTCAACACCCAGGTTCAGAATTCCCGATCGTTCAGTATAAATCTCTCCAACGGTGGCGTACATCAGCGATGTCCCTGAGCGCAGGGTGATGGCGACCAGCGATGTTAACAGTTCGATCATGTGTTCGCTTCACGAGTTTCAGAATTCAAAGGTTCAGTGTTCGAAGGTTAAATAACGAACATATCGTCGTCTGGTTGCAGGTTACGACCTTGCTGCACTAAAGTCGCACCATCAGAAATCCGCAATCTGTAACCCGCAATCATTTAGGCATGAACGCTGTCCTTTTTTATCCGCCCGATCGAGCTCCCTTCATTTTGGTTGTAATGATGCGCAATTTGTATTCGGTAAAAAGAGATCCCGCCAGCATGGGGAACAGCAGCATGCCCTGCAATACGAGGCCCATGGCAGCCGGCAGTCCCATCATCATCTGAACCTGGTCGCCACCGACCAGCAGGGCGGCGATCAACAGGGCCACAAATATAGCCGCAATGGGATTGAGCTGTGCCAACCAGGCCACAATGATAGCTGTATACCCGTAACCGATGGAAAGACCTTGTTGCAGGCGGCGCGATATTCCGGTGACCTCACAGACCCCGGCCAGTCCGGCCAGGGCCCCGGCAAGCAGTAAGGCGATCATAATATTTTTGGCAATTTTAATGCCCTGGGTCTGGGCGGCGCCCGGATTATGGCCGATGACCTTGAGTTCGAAACCCCAGCGCGTGCGGTTGAGAACAAACCAGAGCACCAGTGCTAAGACGAGCGCAAATATTAACCCCAGGTGGGCCCGTCCGGCAATTCTCGGCAGCCATGTGAAATCTGGGAATTGCGGTGTGCCGGGGAAGCCGAAACCCTTGGGGTCGCGCCATGGCCCGTAATAGAGATGCTCTGCAAAAAGAATCGCCACATAGTTAAGCATCAAAGTGGTGAGCACTTCATCAACCTTTAGGCGAACTTTGAGCAGAGCAGGGATACCGGCCCACAAAGCCCCTGCGAGCATACCTACCAGGATGGCCAACGGCAGTATTATCCATGATGGCAAAAAAGGAGACCAGAACAGCGCCACCCAGGTTGCTGCGATCCCGCCAAGGGTCAGCTGCCCTTCAGCGCCGATATTCCAGAATTTTAGGCGGAAGGCAATTAATACACCCAGACCGGTCAGCATGAGCGGCGTGGCCTTGACCAGCGTTTCGGTGAAATTCGGCCAGGATCCAAAGGCGCCCTTGAACATAGCAACAAAGGTCACAAAAGGGTTGGCTCTGAAGATGGCCAGCAGAATAGCCGTTAGAACAAGTGAGATAAAAAAAGACGCCAGCGGAACCAGAAAAATGGCTTTGCGCGAAAGTGTTTTTCGTTTTTCAAAAACCAGCCTCATGTTTCTCTTTCTAATTTAAACGAACAGAGGACAATGGTGATTTTTCCCCCACGAAAACCAGAAAAAAAACCAAAAACAATTTCGTGCTTCTAAAATTTCCTGTTTTCGTGGTCAACGCCAAACATGCCACTATTCCAAATTATAGCGGTTAGGGGATCGGGGAGTTTTTTTCAAATTGACCGCGCAACGAAATATCAGCGACTTCAGACAGTGCACGATTTCGCTGCTGATAATTCATTCCGCTATAAATAGGGGTAGGTTGGAAAAACTCCCCGACCCCTCAAGTCGTTATCTCCTCTAATGTCGCGCCGGCCATCATCATTCCCAGGGTTTCGGTGTCAGCCTCAATAGACGGTAGAATCCCCATGATCCTGCCCTCAAACAGAACGGCGATTCGATCCGCTACGGTAAGCAATTCCTCTAAATCTTCCGATACCAGTAAAACAGCGGTACCTTCCTCGCTTTGCTCGATCATCTGTTTGCGCACGAATTCGGTGGCGCCCACATCCAGGCCCCTGGCCGGGTAAGCCGCCACCAGAAGCCCCCGACAGGCATCAATTTCTCGGGCTAAAATGGTTTTTTGGATATTGCCACCGGAAAGAAATTTGGCGTGAGTGTGCGGGGTGGGCGTATCGATGCGAAACAGATCAATCATGCGCCGGGCCAGCTCGAGTATGCGGGCAGGGTGCAGGAACCCTTTTTTGACCAGCGGCGGCTTGCGATAGCATTTCATGGCCAGGTTGTTGGCCACACTCATGTCACCGGCAACGCCTCTGGCAATCCGGTCGGCCGGGATGTGGCTAACGCCGCAATTGATGATCTCCAGCGGAGATTTATTGGTTGTATCCTCATTAAAAATACGGATGGTCCCGCCGCTGACATTACGCAGACCGGTTAGAATTTCGACCAGTTGTTTCTGGCCGTTTCCAGCTACACCGGCAACACCTAAAATCTCACCGGATCGAATGCTAAAAGAGATGCCGCTAAGGGCCGGTAAGCCCTTGTCATCGTTTGCGCTGACATCTTTTAATTCGAGGGCAACATCAGCCAGATCACGGTCCTTTTTCTCAAGCCGAAAAAGCACGTCCCGGCCCACCATCAAACGGGCCAGCTCCTGGGGATTGGTCTGGCTGGTTTGCTTTACGGTTACCAGGCGGCCCTTGTTTAACACCCGGACCCAGTCGGAAAATGCAATAACCTCTTCCATTTTATGGGTGATAAATATTGCGGATTTACCTTCACGGGTCATCTGCTGCAAAATTCCATTGAGCTCTTTCGATTCCTGCGGTGTCAGAACGGCCGTGGGCTCATCCAGAATCAGGATTTCGGCTCCGCGGTAGATGAGCTTTAAAATTTCAACCCGCTGCTGTTCACCAACACTCAACTGCCAGATGCGACTTTCAGGGTCGACCTGAAGATTGTATCGCTCAGAAAGCTGCCGGATGCGGTCATTGATATCCGTTATGTCCGGCACGAACGGCAGGTCGGGTAATCCCAGGATGATATTCTCCGCCACCGTCATGGTGTCCACCAGCATAAAATTCTGGTGAACCATCCCGATGCCGAGCAGCATAGCATCCCGCGGGGAATCGATTTCGACGCGTTTGCCACGGATAAAAATTTCGCCCTCATCGGCCCGGTACATGCCGGCCAGGACATTCATCAGTGTACTTTTGCCGGCGCCGTTTTCGCCTAACAGGGCCAGGACTTCACCGGGATACAACTCGACATTCACGTCTTCATTGGCGACCACATTGGGGAATCTTTTGGTAATCCCCCGCATTTCCAGGATCAGCGTTTTCATTTCGTTTGGCATGGCTTCAGAGAAATCAGACGGTTGTGTAAAAGAAGGCCTCACGCAAAGCCGCCAAGGCGCAAAGAATTTTAATAAACTGGAAAAAGTGGTGTTAAAATTTTAGATTACGCTCAATGGCATGGCGTCAAATCAATTATTTTATTTACCGGCCTTGCCGATGACCCCCTCGACAAAATAGCTCATATTGAGCATATCCGCGTCGCTCATCTTACCGCCGGCTGCGATCACTTCTTTGCCGCTTTGATCCTTAATCGGACCATAGAAGACATCCCAGGTACCGTCTAATATCTCTTTTTGCTTGGCAGCCACCAGGTCTTTAACGTCCTGGGGCACCTTCGGACTAAACTCAGAGAGTTTGACAATACCGTCCTTCAACCCACCCCAATACTGGTGTGTTTTCCAGGTCCCTTCCAGAATGGCTTTGACGGTGCTCACATAATAGGAACCCCAGTTCCATACCGGGCTGACCAGAACACTGTCGCCGACAAAAGCGCGCATATCCGAATCGTAACCAATGCTCATTAAGCCTCTTTCTTTTGCGGCCTTCTGAGGCTCGGTGGTATCTTGATGCTGGGAAATCATGTCGGCACCGGCGTCCAACAGGGCAACCGCCGCTTCCCTTTCTTTGACCGGATCAAACCAGGTGTTGGTCCACACCACCCTGACCTGAGCTTTCGGGTTCACCGAGCGGACGCCCAGCGTAAAGGCGTTAATGCCTCGAATCACCTCCGGAATGGGGAATGCCGCCACATAGCCGACAATGTTGGTCTTGGTCATTTTGCCGGCCACAATTCCGGAAAGGTAACGCGGTTGATACATGCGGCCAAAGTAAGTGCTCATATTCGGAGCGGTTTTAAACCCCGAGCAGTGCTCGAAATACACATTGGGAAAATCCCGTGCAACTTCCAGCATGGGATCCATGTACCCGAATGATGTCGCGAAGATGACCTTGTATCCCTGTTGGGCATACTGCCGGATGACCCGGGCCGCATCCGGCCCTTCGGGCACACTCTCGATATAGGTTGTCTTGACTTTATCGCCGAATTCTTTTTCCAGCATTTTTCGACCGGTATCGTGTTCCCAGCTCCAGCCAAGATCTCCGATCGGGCCGACATAGATGAATGCCGCTTTTAAGGCTTCCGCTGCGTCCGCTTTCGCCGGTCCGAGCGCCCCTGCACCTGAAAGAAACCAGGTAAAGGCGACAAAAACGACCAGTGTTAACAATAGCCTGTTTCTTTTCATGATAGCCTCCTTTCAAAATTGATAACGCCAGAAATTAGAATACAGAAAATGGGTTTAATCTCCTAATAACATTTACGAATAATGAAAAATGGACGCTGTGCGCTATGGCTCAGCCGCTTTTTTATCATTAGGTTTGCTGAGCGTGGTTGGAACCTATCGATTGGATTCAGGTGACGTATCACAACCTGTTTGCGAGTGCAAGCATCAGATACAAACCGCGATGATTCTGGCAAACAAAGCGCCGGTCTGACGACAGATCCTTTATTTTTTTTCTAAATGCGGGTATGGTCTTAAATACAATAATTAGAAGTGGTTTCAAAATCCCATCTCCCCGCTAAGTGGAGCGGGATTTCGCATCTGATTGAAAAGACATTTAAGGAGCTCAAAAGGCCCAATGGCCGCGTTGCAGGCCTCCGGTAAATGCTCACATACTCATGTATGCTGCGCTTTACCGATCGTCCTGGCGCCTTGCCCTTGAGCCTGATCTGGAATTTTGAAACCACTTGTAGTGTCTCGCAAGTAATTTACAAAATAGTGATCTCTATTGTCAGTCGTCTTGTTCAACCATACAGGTGTCTGGTGTCAGCAAAAAGCAGGTGTCAGGTTTCAGGGCAATACGCGTGACACCATAACCTGAAATTTCTTCAAAAACGATATAAGCCCATAGGCCTTTTGGCCGATTCTGAAATGCAGAATCTGACAGCCGCAACCTGACACCTGAAACCATCTTTATTCAATGAGGAGCTGATCAATTGCAACATATCCATGGTTTAAAATGTCTGGTTTGCGGCAAACTGCATCATCCCGAAGCCGTTGACTACGTTTGTCCGGATCATGGCGACGAGGGCGTCCTGGACGTCATCTACGACTATGATTATATCAATAGGCAGTTCAGTCAAGAATCCCTTCTACAATCCAACGATTGTTCTATCTGGCGCTATCGGCCACTGCTGCCGATTGGTCCCGGCATTGATGTCCCGGGCCTTTCGATCGGCTGGACACCTCTGTACCCGGCCCAGAATCTGTCAGCGGGTCTCGGATTGAAGCGCGTATGGATAAAAGACGACGGCCGTCAGCCAACGGCCTCTTTCAAGGACCGCGCCAGTGCGATTGCAGTCGTCAAGGCCAAAGAAATGGGCGCGCCAATCATTACCGCAGCCAGTACCGGAAACGCTGCTGCAGCTTTAAGCGGTCTATGTGCCAACATGCAACAGGCAAACGTCATCTTTGTTCCGCAAACCGCGCCACAGGCCAAAATTGCCCAGTTGCTGGTCTTTGGCTCGCGCGTCTTCCTGGTCAAGGGGACTTATGATGAGGCATTTGAGCTTTGCCTGCAGGCCACCCGGACATACAACTGGTACAATCGCAACTCCGGGTTCAATCCCTATATGACCGAGGGCAAAAAGACGGCCGCCTATGAGATCTGTGAACAAATGCAGTGGCAGGCACCAGACTGCATTTTTGTCTCGGTGGGGGACGGTTGTATTATTGGAGGGCTGCACAAAGGCTTAAAAGATTTGCATGCCTTAGAATGGATTGATAAAATGCCCAGACTGATGGGGGTGCAGGCTGCCGGCAGCAACTATATGTATTCAGCCTGGAAAAACAAAGAAGATATTCTCATCAAAAAGTCCATCAAAGCGCATACAGTGGCAGACAGTATCAGCGCTGGGTTGCCGCGGGACCGCATCAAAGCGCTGGCCGCCGTAACTGAAACCGATGGCGCCTTCATCAGTGTTGAGGATACCGATATACTTGCTGCCATACCCCGATTGGCCCGCAGCACGGGCGTATTTGCAGAGCCTGCCGGTGCGGCCGCATACGCAGGCCTGGTTAAAGCGGTGGACCAACAACTGGTGTCCAAAGAAGAAACCATTGTGGTTCTGAATACCGGCAACGGTTTGAAGGATATTGCCAGTGCCATGCAGGCGGTTGAGCAGGTTGGAACCCGGCCGTTTCATGTCAAGCCGGATCTCGATGCAATCAAGCAGGTCGTCGACACCTGGTAACGATAAACAAGGTCTCAGGTTTCAACATATAGTAGGTTTCAGGTGTCAGTGTTCAGGTGTCCATTCATGGGTTCAGAGGTTCAGCGTTCAAAGGTTCAGAGGTTAGATCCCTTTGAACCCTGAACCAGTAAACCGACACCCGACACCTGACACCTACTTTTGACGGACACCTGAAACCGCTTATTTGAGGAGGATCGAAGCGTGATTGATTTAACCACTGTTCCTGAAGGGCTTGATAGCGCCGTTCAAAGAGCCAAAGAAAGAAACATTATCATCCCAACCCTCAAGCAACAGCAAAATCCCGGCCAGATTCCAGATGCCATCATCTCCCGCTTAACAAAAATTGGGCTCTGGGATATCGATCCATTAAATCTTTTTCGGATCACCTGGCATAATGAGCCGGTGGCTCACGGAGGCGGATTTGGCGATGTGAATTTCATTGAATTTCCCGGGGCGCTTACCGGCGTTGAAGCGCGTATCGTGGCCATTGTCGGCAAATGGTTTCCAACCGGAGCGCACAAGGTGGGTGCGGCATTTGGCTGCCTGGTACCCCGGCTGGTGACCGGCCAGTTTGATCCCACAACCCAGAAGGCCGTCTGGCCGTCTACCGGCAATTACTGTCGCGGCGGGGCTTACGATTCCACCCTGCTGGGTTGCGAATCCATTGCCATCCTGCCGGAAGGGATGAGTAAGGAACGTTTCGACTGGCTCACATCGGTATCCGGGGAAATTATCAAAACCCCGGGCAGTGAAAGCAACGTCAAAGAAATTTTCGACAAATGCTGGGAGCTGCGGGAATCTGGACAGGATCTGATTATTTTCAATCAGTTTGATGAGTTCGGCAATTATCTCTGGCACCATGAAGTTACCGGTCCGGCAGTGCTGGAAGTCCTGGAACGTATCCTGGGCCCCAAAGATAAGTTTTGCGGCTTTATGTCGGCTACCGGGTCGGCCGGCACGATCGCCTGTGGTGATTTTCTCAAAAAGCAGTTTCCGACCAGCAAAATTGTAGCCAGCGAAGCATTGCAGTGCCCGACCCTGCTGCGCAACGGATTCGGCGAACACCGCATCGAGGGCATCGGAGACAAGCATGTGCCCTGGATTCACAATGTCAAAAACCTCGATATGGTCGTGGCGGTCGACGATGAAGTTCCCATCAGCATCATGCGCCTGTTTAACGAACTGGCCGGTAAAAAGTATCTGGCTGCCAAAGGCGTTTCAACCCGGTTGTTGGATATACTGGACCTGCTGGGCATATCCTGTATCAGCAACCTGGTGACGGCCATTAAATTCGCGCGCTATTACGAATTGGGCGCAAACGATATCATCATGACGGTGTTGACCGACTCGATGGAAATGTATACCAGCCGTCTGGTCG
>JASFJF010000031.1:0-18248 GCA_050122255.1 Desulfobacterales bacterium | reverse complement strand
ATTTTTTGAATGGTTTCTGCATGGCTTTTAAAGTCACCATGGGAAAAATTAAGCCGCGCGATGTTCATGCCCGCCCGGATCATTCTTTCCAGAATCTCCAATGAATCCGAAGCCGGACCGATGGTGCACACAATTTTAGTTTTATTGGCAGGAAAGGGCATGGGTCTCCTCTTATTTATGAAAGCTTGAGATATTCCAATATTCCAGACTGATACTGGGCTTGGAAGGCCTTATCTATTTTCTGAATGGGATTGGCTCCCAGAAATTCCAATAGTTCAAATAGTTTTTCTTTTCGTTCGCTTTCATCGGATAGGCGCTTCAGAGCGGTGATATCTTTTTCGATTTCAAAATACCTTAATTTATCCGCCAGCGGGAGCTGCCAGAATAGCAAAAAACCCCTGTTCGGAAAATCGACCTCCAGTAATTTGTAGCAATACTGCATGAAATTTTTTTCAAGGCTCTCCCGGGTTTTGATTACTTTTCGCATTTCAAATTCAATATCTGCCACTTTAAACGGTTTGCCAAACACCTCGAAATACATTTTTATTTTAGGCTCGGTACCGGACGGTCGTACCACCACTCGTATACCGGTTGTATCCGGAGTATCGGCCAATTGATATACCAGCATATTGCGGGCCGATGTATCGGTGCGTGATAGATGCGGTTGCGGTTCGCCGTCACGGCGGTCGATTTTATGCTGAACTTTAAAATCACCGATCACATCAATTCGGGTATCCCGCAGGTGGTTCATGATCATCAATATTTGCTCCATGCCTTTGGCACCCAGTAATCTGATTTCGGTCAAGTAATTGTGGCAGTAGCCGTAACGGGCATAGATTTCAGCCAGATCATCTAAAAGCGTTTTGTTTTCATTATTGAGTTCGGCGGCATGTTCGCCCAGCCAAACCGCTGCACAGGCGGCATCTTTATCCCGGGCGTAATTACCCATCAGGTAGCCGTGGCTCTCTTCGGTGCCCATCATAAAGTGATCGATTTTGTTTTCGGCTTCGATTTTATTCATGAGGTCTCCGATATATTTAAATCCAACAAGCAAATCGCCGATACATTGCACGCCGTTTTCAGCCGCTATTTTTTGAATCAGCGAAGTGGTGACATCGGTTTTGATGATGACATTATCCGGATTGAGCCGGCCCTGGGCCTTGTATTTTGAAATGGCATATTGGGTCAGGATGATGCCGATTTCATTGCCGCTTAGAAAGCGCCAGTCGCCGTTGTGCTTGAGCATTACGCCGATTCGATCCGCATCCGGATCGGTGCTGAGCAAAATGTCGGCATCCATTTTTTTGGCATATGGCAGCGAGTGGTCAAAGGATTCAATCACTTCCGGATTGGGGATGTTGAAGGTGACGTTTTCAAATGCACCGCTTAAATTGGTGGTTGCCGGATCCAGGCTAACATCAAAATTTAATCTTTTAAGGATCGGATAAACCGACGTTAAGCCCGTTCCATGCAGGGGGGAATAGACAATCTTTATATTACGTTCTGTGGAAAGCGATACCGGGCACACGGCCGCGTAATAGGCTTCATCGATTGCCTCGCCAACGATTTGAATGAGCCCCTGCTTTTTGGCCTGGTCAAACGCCATAGTTTTAATTTCTTTGACATTTTGGGTGACCTCATCAACCAGGTTCTGATCATCGGGCGGTATCAGCTGGCCGCCGTACTGATCGTAGACCTTTTTACCGTTGTCGGTCGGTAGATTGTGGCTGGCACTGAACATGTCGCCGGAAACGGCGTTCAGATGTCGGATGGTAAAAGACAGCTGGGGCGTGCTGCGCGTCTCGTCGTACATATACACCTTTATCTGGTTGGCGGTATAAACCTCAGCGGCTGCGATGGCCAGCTTGCGGCCGTCTAAATTCGTGACCGGATTGGGGGCCGAATCATCATAGATGCCTTTCTGGACGTATTTCCTGACATCGTAAGTCAGAACAACCCCCCGTTTTTTTGCCTGATCCCCGAACATCTTTACCAGGTATTGCGAATGGCCCTGGGCGGAGGCCTGGATGGTCCAGGTATTAATGCGGTTGGGACCGATACCGACCAGGCCGCGGCGGCCACCGGTGCCAAAGGGGATGACCTGGTAAAAGGCATCCAGCAGGAAATTCCAGCGTTCGTTTTCGATTAGATATTGGATCTGGTAAACATAATCGCCAAACATGGGATCGCTTAACCAGATCTTCAGCCATTTGAGCGCGGCGTCGACATACTTTTGAGAAATATCCAGGGTGTTGAACCCGTCTTTGGTTTTTGCCAATAAGCTCTTTGTGTTCATTTATCACATTCCTTTTTTATAAGATCCATCAAGCAACAAAATAAATATTTAAAAGCACAAATCATTCCGTAGGTGCCGCCTTCATTTATTCACAGCGGAACTTTCAAACAGGTTCCGCGAGCCACACATACTGATAGGGATTCATATTAAACAACGCTGGCTCGACCGATTCGCCACTGATGAGGTCGGTTGACGGGCCGCTTGATATCGATGCCGGGAGCGAGACGGAAACCGGCTTAGACGAAATATTGGTGAATGCAAAGATGGTCTGATCCGTGCTGTAACGTTTAATCCCGAACACTCTCGGATCGACATCCAGAATTTCGAAATCGGCATTGGGGTGGAATGCCGATTGTTTTTTGCGGATCTTGATTAAATCCAGGTAGGGAAAAAAGACCCGGGCACGAAAGGAATCCGGGTTTTCTAATTCTGAAACGAGTTTTTCGACCTGCAGTTTTTCGCGATTGATGGTTCGGGCCCGGCCCGTTTGCCGGACGCCCTCGACCCAGTTGCGAGATCCCAGCAAGCTGTGCACATAGGTGGCGGGCACACCCGGCAGGGCGTATTGAATGGACTGGGAGGCCAGAAATTTTTCAGCCCCGTCCGAAACTTTATCTCCCAGAATGGCATCCACGTAAGTAATGTTGAGTTCATAGGGGCTATCAGAGCCGTCGGGATTTCTTTTATAGGAAACCTGACCTTCATTGGATTTTACAATCTCGATAAGTCTTCCGATCTCGCCGGGTTCCAGAATGCCTTCCAGGGGGCGCACGCCGATACCGTCATGGGAAGCCGTAAAATTAAAAAACGTATTATCTGCCGATGACAAATGTAGCCCTCTGGCCCAGTTGGAAAGGATAGTGGCATCTTCGGTGACAAATGTATAAAAAAGCAACGGCGGCAGGGTAAAATTATAAACCATCTGAGCTTCGTCGCGGCCGTCGCCAAAATAGCTGATATTTTCATCATGCGGTACGTTGGTCTCCGTTAAAATGACCACATCCGGGGCCACCTGATCCAGCACCGCGCGAAACAATTTAACGATCTCATGGGTCTGGGGCAGGTGAATGCAGGTGGTGCCGATTTCCTTCCACAGGTAAGCGATGGCATCCAGCCTTAAAATGGTCGCGCCCTGATCGGCATAAAATAACAGCACATCGATCATTTTTTCAAGCACTTCTAAATTTTTAAAATTAAAATCGATCTGGTCGGCACTGAACGTGGTCCACAGATGTACCGCCTGCCCGTCCTTTTTGGTGTACTCCGATAACAGCGGCAATGATCGCGGCCGGGTCACCATGGACAGATCGGCTGCCGGATCAACTTCAATGGCAAAATTATCAAAACCTTTTTGACCGGCCAGATAGTTTTCAAACCATTGCCCCTTCGAGGAGAAGTGATTGACCACATAGTCAAACATCAATTCGAAGTCTTGGCCGATGGCTGCTACTTCCTGCCAGGAGCCCAGGGCCGGATCGATCTGAAAAAAGTCCATGACTGAAAAGCCGTCGTCGGAAGAGTAGGGGAAAAAGGGCAGGAAATGAATGTTGGAAATGGCGCCCTCCAAGTATTGATTGGCAAATGTGTGCAGCGTGGCCAGGGGGGCTTCCCCCTGCTTTTTCAGAGAATCGCCATATGTGATCAGAACAACATCTTCCTGGGAAAAATAGCTATCCTTTTTGCGGTTTTGAATTCCGTACTTTTCAATGATGGTCCTGATTCGCTTCAGGGCGAGCGCTCCGGTCTGTTTCCCGTATATTCCGATCAGCAGATCTTTTACCTTCTCCATAAAACCGCTTCCTTTAATCGTGAGTTTGCACGATGAAGTCGTTGATATTTCATTCCGCGATTGATTTAAGAAAAGCTCCCCGACCCCTCGATTAACTTTCATGCAAAATTAGCATTCATCCGGCGCCAGCCAGTTATGCACGACCATATAGTTTCTGAGCGCCTGTTCCAGAACCGAGGTTGAAAAATACTTTTTGGCCAGCTCATAATCATGTCCGACCATTTCCTGGCGCAGTTGCGGATCATCGAGAACCGCCTCGGTTTGCTTAACGGCTTTATCGGTGACGTAACCGTCAATTTCAATGACCTTAAACCCCTTGGGCTTAATATCCTTGAGATAAATTGAGTAGGTGTTGACCACAATGGGTTTTTTAAAATACAGTGTTTCCAAGAAAGCGTTGCCGAATCCCTCAAACGTTGAAGGATAGGTGACCAGATCCGCATACGGGTAAATGTCTTCCAGAGTGTAAATTTTGCGGCCGTCCGGAGTGGTGCCTCTTTCCTCGTTGATGATGTCGTCAACGAAAACGGTGTTGACCTTCATCAGTTTGGAATATTCCTTCAGCCTCTGCTCATAGTCCCACCCTTCATCACCGGAGGCATGCGAGATCACCAGTTTGGCTTTGCGGTCCAAACGGTTAACCAGTTCAATGGCATGTTCGATTCCCTTGCGCTGAACCACACGGGTTGGCTGCAAAATAAAGAGTTCATCAGCTTCGATGCCCAGTGCTTTTTTTACATCAAGCGTGTAATCGTCGGGTGGCGGCGGTGGATTGTCAAAATCCATGACATTGTGGATCACGTGACCGGAGATGCCGGTGCGCAAACTCAGCTGGTCATCCGCCACCGAGTTGATGACCACATGCTCGATGGAGGGCAACACCGGCGGAAATGCCATTCTCAAATAATCCGAGACCGCATTCACCATAAAGCGGTCGCGCTCCCAGTAAAAATCGTGATGGTGTGCGATGGTGGAGATGCTGGTTTCGGCAATAAATTCGGTTATCGCGATTCCCAGGGGGATATTCATCGGAATGGTCAGGGCGTTTTGTGGTATAATCAGATCGATGTCGAATTTTTTGACAAATTCGTATAAATGGTCCTTTAGGTGTATGGCCAGCTGGTAGATGTTCTTGGAGAGCGCCCGGTCCCGGGTGGTCACACCAAAAGCTTTGTTGTGAATCGCCTTTATTTCGGGATGGGTAAAATGGGCTTTTGCGACCAGATAGGATCGCTCCGGCGGCCGGTCCAACTCACCGGCAAAATAATAGCTCTCCCACCCAAACTTTTTAAAGACATTCGCCCATTTTTCAAGCTCCAGCGACACCCCGTCGGTGCCGGCGATGCGGGTTGAAATAAAACCGACATTTTTGACCCGCTCTCCTACCTTGGCAATCGCCATCAGCCCCTCCTTTCTGCCCTTAAGTCTCTTTTAGCGTATTCAAGCAAATTTGTGTTTTGCGGTACCTGTTTTTTATTTGAGAATTGTTTGTAAGGCTTTCAATTTTGTTCGAGGGCACGGCAAAAATCAGCTCGAAAACGGAGCGTACACGCCAGTACGCGAGTATTTGGAGCTGATTTTTAACACAGCCATCGGGCAAAAGGGGAAGTCTTACAAACAATTCTAGACTTTGTTAGCGCTTCCGAGCACATGCTCATTCTTATATTTGACCATTTTGATCAGCGCTTCGCGTGCCGGCCCCAGATATTTACGGGGATCAAACTCGGCCGGATTTTCGGCGAAGACCTTGCGGATGGCAGCCGTCATGGCGAGTCGACCGTCACTGTCGATATTAATCTTGCAGACCGCCGAGGCGGCCGCTTTTCGCAACTGTTCTTCAGGGACACCGACGGCGTCCTCCATTTTACCGCCGTAAGCGTTGATCATCTGCACATATTCTGGTTTCACCGATGAAGCTCCGTGCAGCACAATTGGAAATCCAGGGACCCGTTTTTCAATTTCTTCCAGAATGTCAAATCGAAGCGCAGGAACGTCTTCGCCGGGTTTGACTTTAAACTTATAAGCGCCGTGGGAAGTGCCGATGGAAATGGCCAGGCTGTCCACTCTTGTTTTTTCGACAAAGGCTTCCACTTCTTCGGGTTTGGTATAATGCGAGATTTCATGGGAGACTTCGTCTTCCACCCCGGCCAGGACACCCAGTTCACCCTCAACGGTCACTTCGCGTTCATGGGCATACTCAACCACCTGGCGGGTGAGAGCGGCGTTTTCTTCAAAAGGATAGTGAGAGCCGTCGAGCATCACTGACGAAAAGCCGGAATCGATGCACTCTTTTGCCAGTTCAAAGGAGTTGCCATGATCCAGGTGCAGGGCGATCGGGATCTGTGCGCCCAGCGCTTTGGCCATCTGCACCGCCCCGGAGGCCATGTATGGCAGAAATGTAGCGTTGGCATATTTGCGGGCGCTGCCGGATACCTGTAAGATAACCGGTGATTTAGATTCCGCACACCCGGTGATAATGCCCTGCAGCTGCTCCATATTGTTAAAATTATAGGCCGGGATGGCATAACCGCCTTCCATAGCCTTCGCAAACATGTCTCGGGTGTTCACCAAGCCCAATTCGGTGTAATGTTTTGTGCCCGCCATCGTTTCCTCCGAAATTTTTTTGTCGTTTGGGCGATTATGATTTCGGCATGCAGATTGTGGATTTCGGATTTTGAATTGGCGATATGTTTGATAGTCCAATCCGCAATCTATAATCCGCAACAAATCTTGGCGTATTTTAAACTTGCGCGGTTATCTGGGAAACGCCAGTTGGATACGTCTGATATTATCTCACCACGAAGATCACAAAGACAAATACCAAGATTTACTTTTTTTTTTCGTGTTCTTCGTGCCCTTCGTGGTTGAATAGGCATCACTTGAGCTATCTGCATGACCGTATAAATTTTATTAGATTATTTGTCTGTAAGGGCCTTAACGCCCGGCAACACCTTACCCTCCATAAATTCCAATGAAGCTCCGCCGCCGGTGGACACATGCGACACTTTATCGGCCACACCGGCCCGTTCAACCGCTGATGCGGAATCACCGCCGCCGATGATCGTGGTGGCACCATTTGCGGTTGCGTCTGCAAGGGCGTTTGCTATTGCAAACGTGCTTTTAGCGGTATCTTCAATTTCAAAAACACCCATGGGACCATTCCAGACAATGGTTTTAGCTGCAGTGATCAAGGAGCGAAATTTTTCGACCGACTGCGGTCCAATGTCCAGGCCGTATGCATCGGCGGGAATCGCACCTGTGTCAACTGCTTTAAGGGTACCGATCTGGCGGGCATTGAAATCAAATGTATCCGACACCTGGCAGTCAACCGGAAGGACGATCTTTCCACGACTCTGTTCGAGCAGCTCCTGAGCCAGGTCAATTTTGTCGGCTTCCAGCAGCGATTTTCCGATTTCCTTTCCCTGAGCCTTAAAGAAGGTAAAGGCCATCCCGCCACCGATGATGACGGTGTCCACCCGGGGCAGCAGGTTGAAAATAATATCGATCTTGCCCGATATCTTGGCGCCGCCCAAAATGGCGACAAAGGGTTTGTCCGGATTTTGCAGGACGCCGCCGAGATAGGCAATCTCTTTCATCAACAAATAACCGGCGGCGCATTGATCGATATAATGGGTGATACCCTCAGTAGATGCGTGGGCCCTGTGTGCGGTGCCAAAGGCATCATTGACATAGACATCACCCAGTTTGGCCAGCCGGGCGGCAAAATCCGCATCGTTTTCGGTCTCCTGTTGATAGTATCGCAGGTTTTGCAACAGGAGGATTTCGCCTTCGCCGAGGGTTGTCACGGCATTATCCACATCAGGCCCGATGCAATCGTCGATAAATTTCGTTTTTCGACCGAGCAGGGCGTTGAGCACTGTTACACAGGGCGCTAAAGACATTTCAGGCACTCGCTTGCCCTTGGGCCTGCCCAGATGAGACATCAAAATCAGCTTGCCGCCATTTCTGGTGATATAGTTGATGGTGGGCAGCGCTGCCCGAATGCGTTTGTCGTTGACAACCTGGCCGTTTTCCAGAGGAACATTGAAATCAACGCGCATCAGCACACGTTTGCCCTTTAAATCCAGTTCTTCAACCGTCAGTTTGTCCATACCTTTCTCCTGTGTTTGGTTGACCAAAATTCATCACAAGGGGCACAGAGATACACTAAGATTAAATAAAAAATTGTTAATATGGCCCTTCGTGTCCTTCGTGCGCTTCGTGGTGAAAACTAAACTTATCAATCACCACGAAGAACACAAAGTAACTCGAAGATTCTTTTACGAAGATGCGGCCAGCATGCCGATCAGATCCACCACCCGGTTTGAGTAGCCCCATTCATTGTCATACCAGGAAACGATGCGGGCATAGCCATCTTTCTGGGAATTGGTGGACAGGGCGTCGAAGATGCTCGAATGGCTGTTGCCGATGATATCGCTAGATACCAGGGGCGCCTCGCTGTACTCAACGACAGCTTTCATCGGTCCCGCAGCCGTTTCCCGGACGGCTGCGTTAATCTCATCGCGGGATGCATTTTTGCCCAGTCTGACGGCCAAATCTACGATTGAGCCGTCCGGTACCGGAACGCGCATGGCCAATCCGTCCAGCTTGCCCTGCAGCTGAGGCAATACCTTTCCAACGGCGACTGCCGCTCCGGTGGTGGTCGGAATAATATTTTCACCGGCTGCCCGGCTGCGGCGGAAATCTTTGTGCGGGACGTCTGCCAGACGCTGATCGTTGGTGTACGCATGCACTGTGGTGATGAATCCTTCTTCAATGCCAAAGGCCTCATCCAGGATCTTGGCAATGGGTGCCAGGCAATTTGTAGTGCAGGACGCATTTGAAACGATGCGGTGTTCTGGTTTGAGCTCGTCGTCATTGACGCCGATCACAATGGTGGCGTCGATTTCTTCTTTGGCCGGCACTGTCAGAATCACCTTTTCTGCGCCGGCTGCCATATGTTTTTCGAGCGGTTGGCGATGGCGGAAAACGCCGGTAGATTCAATTACAAACTGAGCGCCCAAATCCTTCCAGGGGATGTTGGCCGGATCGCGATGTTCGGTCATGACCACCCGCTGATTGTCAACGGTCATGGCGTCGGCTTCAGCGGTGACCTCCTTATCAAAGATGCCCATGACGGTGTCATATTTGAGGAGGTAAGCCAGTTGCTCGTTTTCAAACAGATCATTGATGGCCACGACTTCAATGTCATCGCAATCACTGATAATTCGAAATACACTTCGGCCGATGCGGCCGAAACCGTTTATGCCAACTTGAATCGCCATTATGCGGCCTCCTTGTCTAACTTCATAAACTTATATATTAAATCAACCACCCGGTGGGCGTACCCCCAGCCATTGTCGTACCAGGCCAGGGTTTTGGAAACGCTGTTTTTCTGGACCATGGTTGCCATTGAATCAAAGGTGCTGGAATAGGTACTGCGAATAATATCGCTGGAAACGATGGGATCATCCTCATAGTTCAAGATTCCGCGCCATTTATCCGATGCAGCTGCTGTTCGGATTACTTCGTTTATGGCCACTTCCGTTACCGGTTTCTCGTGCCAGCATACCAGGTCCACCACCGATCCATTGGGGACCGGAACGTTCATGGAGGCACCGGTTAGACGCCCGCTCAATTCCGGAATAAGATCAGTGACGACCTGAGCGGCATTGGTTTCCTGTGGAATGATATTTTCGGCGGCTGCGCGACCGCGTCGCTTATCTTCTGAAGGTACATCCGCCAGGCGCTGTTGGTTGGTATAGGCATGAACGGTACTTAAAAATGCACGTTGAATACCAAAAGCCTCATTAAGGATTTTAGCCACCGGTGCGGCGCAATGGGCCGTGCAGGACCCATTGGAAACAATCTTGTGTTGTGCTTTAAGCTGATCATCGTTGACCCCCATGACCACGGTAATGTCCGGTGGCGTTTTCTGGGGCACGCACAGAATCACCCGCCTGGCGCCCTGTTTCAAATGCTTTTCAAAGTCCTCCCGGGTGCGATCCTGCGCGGTGGCTTCAATGACCACGTCCACTCCCAGATCCCCCCAGGGCACATCACCGGGCTCTTCCTCAGAGAGCATGGGAATCTGGCGGCCGACCACATAGAGATTATTGTCCTGGACGCTGACCTCGTCAGGGAAGGGCCCTAATATCGTATCAAAACGCAACAGATACTCCAGGGCCTTATGATCGGCGATATCGCTGATAGCAGCAATTTTAATGTCTTCGCTCTGGTACAGAATCCGAAAAAGATTTCTTCCGATCCTGCCAAAGCCCATTAAGCCGATTGTGGTTGCCATATGTCACCTCCCTTAAATATTTGGGTTCAAAGGTTCTGGGTTCAAGGTTCAAGAGTTCTGACAGCTATGCCCAGTCCCTCGGAGTCGCTTCAAACGGTTCATGCGGTTATTTAACTTACTTAATATCGATAATGCTGGGCGTATAGTCCGCAGGCGGCTCAAAACCCAGCAGCGTCAGACAGGTTGCCGCCAGACTGCTGATTCCCAGGTTTTTGTGATTTGAAAGCTGCATATGGATGCCATCGTCGGGCGCATACACGTAGGCAAACACCGCATTGAGTGAATGCGCCGTGCGCGGCCTGGGTTGGCCTGTTTTTTCATCGTAGATGACTTTACCGGTTTTATAGTCGCATTCGTACATGTCATCCGAATTGCCGTGATCCGCTGATACGATCAGAATGCCGCCGGCCTTTTTTATGGCCCTGACCAGTCGGGCCAGACATAAATCGACGGCCTCAACCGCTATTTCGACGGCCTGGGGGATGCCCGTATGCCCCACCATATCGCCATTGGCATAATTAAGACGGATGAAATCGTACTGATTGCCCTGAATGGCTTCAACGACCTTGTCGGTGATCTCAGCCGCCTTCATCCAGGGGCGTTGTTCAAAGGGAACGATGTCGGACGGCACCTCGATATAATCTTCCAACGCATCGTCAAACTTGCCGGATCGGTTGCCGTTAAAAAAATAGGTCACATGGCCGAATTTCTGGGTCTCGCTGATAGCCAGTTGCCGGATACCGGCATTGACCAGGTATTCGCCAACCGTGCGGTCAATGCCGGGGGGGTCGACCAGGTATTTTTTAGGGATGAGCGCATCACCATCATACTGCATCATGCCGGCATATTTGACATTCAGCTTGGGTCCCCGTGAAAATTTGTCAAATTCATCATCCTCAAAAGCCATGCTGATCTCGATGGCCCGGTCGCCGCGGAAGTTGAAGAAAATGACACTGTCATTCTCCGTAATCGGACCGAGTGGCACCTTATCCCGCGCAACGACAAATGGCGGCAAATCCTGATCGATGACATCCGGGTTTTCGCGGCGCAACGCTTCAATTGCCTCCCGGGCCGATCTGAATGTGCGACCCTCGCCCAGAACATGGGTTTGCCAGCCCCGTTCGACCATGCCCCAGTTGGCCTGATAGCGATCCATGGTGATTTGCATGCGGCCGCCGCCGGATGCAACCGCAAATTCAATGTCGCTGCCCTTTTTAAGCGCACTTAAAAAATCTTCGAATCGGTCGACATATTTTAGGGCCGAAGTCGGCGGCACATCGCGACCATCGAGCAGGATGTGCACGCGGGCTTTTTGAACACCCTGGGCTTTGGCCGCGGTCAGCATAGCCTCCAGGTGATCAATATGACTGTGCACGTTGCCGTCTGAGAAAAGACCCATAAAATGCAATCTGGAATCATGCTGAACCACATTGTCGATGAGTTCTTTCCAGACATCTCCCTCAAACAGGGTGCGGCTCTCGATGGATTCGTTTACCAGGCGGGCGCCCTGCGCGAAAACGCGGCCGCAGCCGATGGCGTTGTGGCCGATCTCGCTGTTGCCCATATCCTTATCCGAAGGCATGCCCACGGCCGTTCCATGGGCCTTGAGTTTGGTGGCCAGGGCGTTTTGCGCCAGCCAGTCCAGGGTGGGCGTGTTGGCCCGGCTGACCACATCGCCTTCTGCGCAGGTACCGATGCCGACGCCATCTAAAATCGCCAGAACAACAGGTCCCTGAGGGCCTTTAAAATTTTTAGCCTTTTTTAACGGATTCATTTCGTTCGGTGTTAACGCCAAATTTTTCTGAATGCGATGGTGATGTCGCTCGTTTGACCAAGAAATAATCGACCGTCAGCGCCAGCATCAGTGCCGACATGCAGAGCAACATTTCATACGTTATTAATATGTTTTTACTTTCTACGGGCGATCAGTAGCGAAGCGCAGCGGCAGCTTTCTTGAGGACCTCGGCGCTTTTTTGAAGCGCCTTTGCCTCTTCATCTGAGAGCATCGGCTGGATGGTGGTGTCGATTCCCCTGGTTTTAAGTACCCGGGGAAGTGAAAGACTGACGCCGTAAAGCCCTTCAATATTTGAAAGCGTCAGGACCGCACCTTCGTCGTCTTCAATAGCGCGTGCAATTCTGGCGATGCCTGCGCCAATGCCATAGTAGGTGGCGCCTTTACCTTCGATGATGCGATAAGCGGCATTGCGGACATCATCATCGATTTTTGCCTTTATTTTTTCCGTTATCGGCCGGCCGATTTGAGCAGCGAATTCCTCGACCGGCACACCCCCGACCTTACCGGTTGACCAGGTCAATACTTCCGAGTCACCATGTTCACCCAATACATAAGTGTGAACTGAATGAGGTGAGATGCTGAGATGCTCGGCCAGAAGGGTTCGAAAACGAGCAGTGTCAAGAATGGTGCCGGAGCCGATAACGCGCTGCGGTGGGAGGCCGGAGATCTTGGTAACTACCTGGGTCATAACATCAACCGGGTTAGAGACAATCAGCAAGATGGTATGCGGTGTATGCTCCAGGACCCTGGGCACCACATTTTGAAAAACCCGGACGTTGCGTTCCAGAAGCTGCAGGCGGCTCTCCCCCGGTTTTTGCCCGACACCGCAGGCCAGCACGACCAGCTCGGCATCTTTGAGTTTGGGGTAATCACCGGCAACCACTCGGATCGGTTCGCTGAATGGCGTGGCGTGCAGAATATCTTCTGCATGGGCTCTGGCCAGATCTGCATTTAGATCAACGAGTATCAGTTCATTGGCTTTGCCTTCAAGCGCAATCGCAAATGCACCCGAGCTGCCAACAAAACCACAACCCACTATTCCAACCTTCACTGGTGCTGCCTTTCTGAATAGCCTTTTTCAGGCGAATCGTGCTATTTATCAATATTATTTTTTTAAAATGTTAGAAAGTCATTCGATTTGGCCTAAGTACCTTGGGTAACATAAGCCCCGGGTTTAGTTCGTCAAGTCGTCGACAACGGTTCTGATCTTGGTTATCTAAAATGCTTTTACTGGGTAAATCAAGCGCTTTCTTCTATCAATTTGATTTGGCTTCGGCTGTACAGGCCTCGGCCTGATTTTTAATGGCCTGCATCAATTGCTGCGTTAGACGATGAAGACGTTTTGGGATGAAAATGAACTTACTGAGCCATAGCAGGGGACCGCGAAATGATTCGCTGCTGGTCAGCCGCACATAGCCTTCTTTTTCTTCGAAAATAAAACTGTGCACCGCTTTGACGCCGAAACGGCTCCCCTCCCAGATGACTTCTTTGCCCGGATCACATTTGGTGATCGTGGGCATGACCTTGATCGGCAGGTAATAGGGCCGCATTTGAAAGGTGAAACAGGTATTTTTGGCCATGCTGTCGCCGGAAATGATGCAGCAATTTTCGATCACTCTATTCCAGCTCTGCCAGTCTTCCATGGTGGAGAAAACGCGCCAGACCACCGGTAATGGTGCCCGGATATCAATGCTTTCTTCGATGATCATTACTTTCTCCTTTAAGGCGTTGATCCAGATTGCGGCAGGTTCAGAAGGCACCCAACGGTTTGTTCGGCAATTTCATATTCCTCGTTAGTAGGAATGACCAGAATCCGGACAGTGCTGTTATTGGTCTGAATTTCAAATGATTTTTTGGAGGTACGATCGTTTTTTTGCGGGTCAATGATAATGCCCAGATGCGTCAGATCCCGGCAGGAGCGCTCTCGAACCAGAGGCGATCTTTCACCGATGCCGGCTGTAAACACCAGCGCATCCAGCCGGCCCAGAATGGCAAAATATGCACCGATGTATTTTTTAATGCGATAGCAAACCATCTCGATGGCCAGCAGTGCCCGGGTATCGCCCTGACTTGCCATTTTTTCAATTTTTCGCATGTCATTGACACCGCAAATTCCCTTGAGACCGCTGCTTCTATTCAGTAAGGCTTCCATTTCATCTCGAGTCATGCCGGTCTTTCTCCTTAGATAAAAGATGATGGCCGGATCGATATCGCCGCAGCGAGTCCCCATAATCAATCCTTCCAGTGGCGTCATGCCCATGGAAGTATCAATACTTTTGCCTTCTTTGACAGCGGCCGCGCTGGCACCGTTTCCCAGATGCAACGTAATCAGGTTCAATGCATGAAGCGGGCGGCCCAATAAGTTAGCAGCCTGCCCGGCGACGTAATGGTGAGAGGTACCGTGAAACCCATAGCGACGCACCTGATGGGCTTCGTAAAGATCCTGCGGAATGGCATAGCGGTAGGCCTTTTCCGGCAGTGACTGGTGAAAGGCCGTGTCAAATACGGCCACCTGAGGCACCTGGGGTGCGCTTTGCATGGCCACTTCAATACCCAGCAGATTGGCCGGGTTGTGCAGCGGGGCCAGCGGGCTCAAACGGCAAATGGTGTCCATCACCTGCTTATCAACAAACGTAGGCTTCTTAAATTCTTCACCGCCGTGAACGACCCGGTGCCCGATAGCGGACAGTTCCCCGGTGTTTTGCAGGGCGCCTGTTTGAGAGAGGGTGGCGCCGATCAACTCAAATCCCTCTCGATGATCGGCGACAACAACGTTTTTGACGATTTCATCCATTTTTCCTCGAGCGTTACGTGTCTTGTGGGAGAGCCGGCTCTGTTCTTCGCCGATCTGCTCCACCAGACCGGACGCCAGCACGGTTTTAGCGGTCATGTCAAACAATCGGTATTTGATCGAAGAACTTCCGGAGTTAATTACTAAAATCTTCATTAATGTTTTCTTTCTTGGCTAAAGTTGTCGGACATCAATTCAGGTGTCAGTCCAAAACCGGTGTCAGGTGTCGGGTGTCAGGCCTTCGGTGAACAGTTGCTGGCCCTTGTTACTCAGCAGCAGTCACGGTTGTAGTGCTTTCGTTGGTTTCTGATTTCGGTCTAATGTCTGCTGACACCCGACACCTGAAACCATTAATTTGTAACGACGGACATCCGACCACTGACAACGGGCAACCAACTGCCTTTTATTTGGCGGCTTGCGCCTGAATTGCAGTGATGGCAACGGTATTGACGATATCCGGGATGGTGCAGCCGCGGCTTAAATCATTGACAGGTTTTTTTAATCCCTGCAGAATCGGCCCGATTGCCACTGCCTTGGCGGACCGCTGCACGGCTTTGTATAGATTGTTGCCGGTGTTTAAATCCGGAAAAATGAAAACGGTGGCCTTACCGGCAACTTCACTATCGGGCATCTTGGTGCGGGCTACGCCCGCATCCACGGCAGCATCGTACTGAATAGGGCCTTCAATTTTTAGATCCGGCCGGCGTTCCCTGGCAATGTGTGTGGCCTGACGCACCTTATCCACATCCTTCCCCTTACCGGATTCGCCGGTGGAATAAGAGCACATTGCGATGCGGGGCTCGATGCCGTACATGGCCGCAGTTTCAGCCGAACTGATGGCAATTTCGGCCAGTTGCTCTGCATTTGGGTCGGGATTCACAGCACAATCGCCGTAAACCAGCACCCGGTCAGCCAGGCACATCAAAAACACGCTGGAGACAACCGAAAAGCCCGGTCGGGTACGAATGATTTGCAGGGCCGGTAAAATTGTTTCTGAAGTGGTGTGAATCGATCCAGACACCATGCCGTCGGCCAAGCCTTCATACACCATCAGGGTTCCAAAATAATTGACATCGGTCACCCTGTCTGCGGCCATTTCCCGGGATATGCCCTTATGCCTGCGCAATTCATAATAGGTTTGCGCAAAATCCAATTGATATTCAGACGTATGCGGATTGACGATCTGAATCCTATCCAGGCTCAGCCCCAGCGTTCCGATCTTGGTATTGATCTCTTCCGGGTGACCCAGCAAGGTTAGGTCTGCAACCCCCCGCCTGAGCAGGATTTCAGCGGCATGCAGAATGCGCTCCTCGCTGCCTTCCGGCAAAACGATATGGCGGCGATCGACCTTGGCTTTTTCGATAAGCTTATATTCGAACATCATGGGCGTGACGCGATTGGAGCGCACCACCTCGATGCGTTCTTCAAGATGCCGGGTGTCGACATGAGATTCAAATAGACCGAGGGCCGCCGCTATCTTGCGATCATTTTCAGGGTGCAGTGCCGGCCGCACCGCACTGGCATTCATGGCAGTGGCATAGGTGTCCGTACTCACACTGATCACCGGGACCGGTGAATATTTTTTCAAGCCCTGGATCAAACGCTGGATCGGGTCCTCGGGCATCAGCCCGCCGCTCAGGAGCAAGCCGGCAATGTTGGGTGAGGTTTCGGAGACAGCGGTGGCCAAACCAGCCAGAATCACATCAGCGCGGTCGCCCGGTGTAATAATGAGGTCACCGTTTTCGATACGATCCAGATAGTGGGGCAAATTCATTGCGGCAATCTTCAAGTCATACACGCTTCGGTTCAGCGCTTTGGGGTCGCCCTGTATAATTTTGGCGTCAAGATTGCGAGCGATTTCGCCGACCGTTGGTCTTCCCAGAACGGGTTCTTCCGGTAGAATGAAAATCGAATCTGCCGTCAATCCCATTTTTTGAATTTGATCTCTGACTGCCTGAATCTGGTTCGGATCCACTCGATTGATAACGGTCGCAACGATTGTGCATCCTTTTTCTTCAAATGACTCCCAGGCAACCTGCATGGCGTCAACGGTTTCGTCCGGAGATTTTTTACGGCCATTGATCAACGCCAAGATTGGACACCCCAGATTGGCGGCCACGTCGGCATTAAATCCAAATTCAAAGGCAGAACCGACACCGGTGAAATCCGTGCCTTCGCACAGAACAAAATTACACTCTCGTTTTAGCTTACTGAATTTATTTAGAATGCTTTTTAAGAGGTTTTGCGTTTTACCTTCCGCGGCCAGATTGCGGGCATCTTCATGGGTATAAGCGAACATCTCTGTATAACCCGGTTCCAATTGATAGCGTGCTTTGATCAGCCGGATTTTATTGTCAGGCGACTTTGCGGAAGCGACCACAGGCCTAAAATAACCCAGCCGGCGGATTCTTCTGGAAAGCAATTCCATGATACCCAGCGCGACGATTGATTTGCCGCTGCCAGGCTCCATTGCAGTAATATACAGGCTGTTTGCCATCATTTTTTCCTCGTTAGACGTAGCTTCAGTTTTAACGGGATATCTATCTCAACTAAGCCTTACGTATATCCATTTGTAATTATTCGTGACACTTTGTCAATATCGACCTCCTCCCCCTTTTTTGCTCCCTTTTGGGGGCTTTGATGCTTTGCGATATCGGGCATGTTGTATTTAGGCCTGAAAATTTTTAGATGCGCCATTTTATACTTGAACTGAACGATTTTTATGATAAAACGTTCAAAACACTAAAACTATAGGATATCTTGGTTAAAGCCGCATACCTTAGATAGCGTTCTGCTATCGAAGCACATCTTCCGGTTAAAGAGGGGGAAGCGTTCATATGGCCGAAGAAAATTCAAGCATACATAATCAATCCGATGAGATCGCATTACCGAAACCGGGAAATCCGTTGACCTGGCTTTTTCACCCCTTTGGCGCCCGCGCCATCCGGATCAACGGCAACTTAGGTGCCATTGCGATCTTTTTCATGCGCGCCTTTATTCAGATTTTTCATCCCAAACAGATTTCGGCCATCGTTCAGCAGATTTATTTTATCGGGGCCAGATCCGCTCAGATTGTCATGCTGGTGGGCTTTTTCACCGGCATGGTCCTGGGCCTGCAGCTATACCACGTGCTGGTTAAATTCGGCTCGGTGGGGGTGCTGGGCACCGCTGTGGCGCTCTCATTAATCCGAGAAATGGGACCGGTCCTGACCGCCATTATGGTCACCGCGCGGGCCGGTTCAGCCATGACGGCTGAAATCGGCATCCAGCGCA
>JASFJF010000030.1:0-18451 GCA_050122255.1 Desulfobacterales bacterium | reverse complement strand
CGCGCTCGTTCTCATCGATCCTACCATTTTACCGTTTTCATGGATGTGGTGGTGGTATGTCTTCAAACTAACCGGACTGACCCGTTTTGTGCCCATCGTTGCTACCGCCGCCAAAAGGTTTAGAGCGAAGGTTCCTGGGGCTGCTTTTCGGATGTTCGAAGCAACAGGTCACTTCGTTCCCATGGAACGTCCTGATGAAACGGCAGACGTTATCCTTGAATTTCTTAAAAATGAATACAAAGATTTTTGAGCAGGAGCAAATTGCCCAGACCGCTGAAATCGGTTTAGAGGCGACATCGCCTTTTCGGATCGTAGTTGTTTCCGCCACCCAATATTAGCATCGAACCGATGCGGCAATTTTTAATTGCTCGGTGATGGTTTTTATAATATTAAAAAGCGATCATTGGTGTTGAAAGAATCCCACGAAAAAACCTGTCGGGAGATCCTAAATGAATGAGTTGCGAATAACCGCCGAAGACATATTAGATGGTCTGAGCGAAGGGATTTACGTATGTGACCGCGATCGTCGGATTGTTTTCTGGAGCAAATCGTCGGAGCGCATAACCGGCTGGAGCTCTGAAGATGTTATCGGACGCGCCTGTCATGAAGACATCCTTTGTCATGAGGACAAGGACGGGCACCGCCTGTGCGGTAAAGAATACTGCCCCCTGCACCGCTCCATGATTACAGGCGTTACCAGTACGACGCCCATCATCGTTTTTGCGCGCGGCAAAGACGGCCGCCGGATCCCCATGCAGGTAACCACCGCGCCGCTACATGACAAGACAGGCGAGGTGATCGGTGGCATTGAAACCTTTCGGGATGTTTCGACCATGCTGGTGGATCTGGAGCGCGCCAAGCGAATCCAGACCCAGAGCCTGGAACACAAGCTGCCGGAAGACCCCCGGCTGCGATTTACCTCTTTTTATATGGCACACGATATTGTAGGGGGCGACTATTATGCGGTCAAAGCGCTAAATGAAGATTGCTACGCCTTTTTTCTGGCTGACATGGAAGGCCATGGAGTGGCCGCTGCGCTGTACACCATGCATCTGGGGATGCTGTGGCAGCGCCATCATGCGCTTTTGGACCACCCGGCTGAGTTTGTCGCCACGATCAATAAAGAGCTGGTGGGCGTTTTTGGTGACATCAACACCTTTGCCGCGGCCACCTGCGGGTTCATCGATGTCCGAGATGCCAGCCTGTGTTTTGCCGGTGCCGGTGGGCCGCCGCCTTTAATTGTCGACGCCAAAGGAAATTTTAAAAAACTCCCACCTTCGGGCCTGCCCCTGGGCTTCACCGACGATATTCCTGAAGCAGCCGCCTATCAAGCGCAAACCATGCCGCTGACGCCTGATGACGCAATACTTATGTTTAGCGACGGCGCCTTCGAGATCCATGATGCCGATGATGTGATACTGGGCGTCGATGGATTCATCAACATCCTTAAAGAGCTGAATTACCCGCAGGCGCCGCTCAACATGGCTGCCCTGGAAGAAGCGCTGTTGAAATTTTCAAATGATATCCGTTTGCAGGACGATATCACCATTCTTGAGGCCCGGTTCTTGCCTCAGTCTACTGGTTAAAAGCGGCCGCCGCTATCTGGAATTGCGCCCCATTTACACCTTATAGGAAATCGACGGCGAGAATGTCGACACCACTGTCAAAACCAACGGCACTAATTTTTCAGTGTTCTGGGACAACCGCGATTGAGCCGCCAACCTTGGACGAACGATCGGACGGTAACATCAGCAACCGCAGCTTTGAATTCACAAGCGAATGGCCGGTTGGCAGCGTAAGTGTTGCTGCCCGGCCTCAAGCACATTGGCGGGCGGTACATGGCATCTGCTGTGCGATTAGCGGTGACGCACCTTTCGTCCAAGCTCGGGCAGAAACCAATCCATCGATGCCACAGTCTCGAATGATGCCGTAGTTGAGTGTTTACTCAAACATTAAAAATCAGATCGACCCGAGCCGGTGCCGGTATGGATAATGACATATCGCACAACGATACCGGCCGTGGAGACACATGATGGAAAAAGAAAGCAGGTTGTTTAAAATAAGACGCTTGCTCTGGGTCATTGCGGCGATTTTGCTACTCATCGGAATGTGGCAGCTGGTTGCAAGCTTCTATCAGGAAGAAGAAAAGGAGCTGCGCCGTCAACTTCGCGAAACCGTAGAGGAAAAATTTCCCGAGCAGAAAGCCCGGTTGTATGAAGGCTTCGGGTTGTTTTATTTTGAGACGGGTGGTGAAACACCCGGCAGGTTAAATGCAGACCGTAGAACCATCGTTCTGATTCACGGTCTGGACGATCCCGGTAAGGTGTGGCAGAATCTGGCGCCGGCGCTTGTTCAAGCCGATTTTAATGTGTGGCTGATGCATTATCCCAACGACCAGCCGATCGAGGAGTCGGCCCGGCTGTTTTTTGATGAGCTCAAGTCGCTTGAACAGCGCGGCATTGATCGTATTTCCATTGTAGCACACAGCATGGGCGGACTGGTTTCCAGAGAAATGCTTACCAGCCCTGAAATAGATTATACGGCATCAATAACAAATGGGCAGGTGCCCGCTGTCGCTGCCCTGTTTATGGTGGGAACACCCAATCATGGTTCACAAATGGCACGCATGCGGGTATTCGCCGAGATGCGCGATCAGATGGTGCGCCTGACAAAAGGCGAGGCAAATTGGCTGGGTTCAATTCTTGACGGCGCCGGCGAGGCCAAAATCGATTTGCTACCCGGGAGCCGTTTCTTAACCGAGCTCAACGGTCGGCCCCATCCAGCCGGGGTGAATATGTTGATTATTGCCGGTGTAACCAGCCCCTGGAAGGAAAGTGATATAAAGCGCTGGGTGAGCAACACGCGTCGAAAAGTTCCGGATGAGCAGCGAAAGTGGGTGGATCAGTTCGGCAAAAGTATGATCGGCCTGACCCATGGATTAGGGGACGGCCTTGTGACGGTTGAGTCAACCCGGCTGACTGGAGTGCCCCACCGAACCGTCGATGGCACCCACCTGTCGATGATCCGCAATATCAACACTAGCAGCCAGCGCATCCCGCCAGCGGTGCCCATCATTGTCCATTACTTAAAAGATCAAAAGACACCTGAACACTGACACCTGAAACCAATTAGGCCTTATGGCCTCATTCCGCATCGATCCCGGCAGCTTCCCGGGCGCCTTCAACCGCCGCATCACAGGGATTGGCCTGTCCGGTGCCGGTGTCAGCGAAGGTAAAAATTAAGAATGCGGGATTGATCAGTCCTGCAAATAAACTGGCGCCTGCGCCTGCCAGCCGCCTTCCCCTGGGAAGCCGGGTGACGGAAACCTCGGGCGCGCCCAGGGTGCCCTCAATTCGAACTGGATTGGCAAGGCTGACAAGGCTCGCGCGCTTGGGTCTGGGTGCGATAATCACGTCTAGCTTTTCGGTATTCAGATCCAGTAGCCCGCTACCCGCAATCGTAATGCGCTGCGTGTCTAGCAGCAAATCGTCGACCTCTGCCAGGCCCTCCTTCAAATCGATGTGCGTGACAAAGCACTTGATTTCGGTCACAGATTCTCTATGCCAGTTAGGAGAGAGCATCGTTGTAATCAAGTCGGCCGCCCATAGATCTAGCGTGCGGCTTGAAATCCGGCCGGGTCCTCCGACAACCGAGATGCGACCATTGGCGTTCCCCAAAAATTCGCGCCGAGTCGCTCCGGGGCCGCTTAGATCGACATAGAGGTTTATGCGTCCCTCCAGGAGGCCTGTCACCCCCATCTGGTACATTAACAGCCCGTAGTCCAATTCTTGGGCGCGGATCTGAATCCTGTTTAGGGGCGGATTGACAGCTGCATTCAGTTCAAACTCGCCGCTCATGTGCGCACCGGTCAATCCGGTGGCCTGGATCGATTGTTTAAAACGTCCGTCGTTCAGATTAACTTTGGATACTAAATCACCAAAATCGCCGATATCCTTTAAGCCCGCGTCGATACGCTTAATTTCTATATCAAGATCCAGATCTGCCGATAGAAGGGTGTCAACCGGAAGCGTGTACTCTGGGATGACATGGGTTCTGTTGCCGGCGGAGGCGGTATCTTTATTTACATCAAAGAGATCGATGTCATCCAGATGGATCTGGCCTGCAACGATGCTTCCGTTGATTTTTGGGCGCGGGGGTCCTTTTATAACGGATATATCCGCTTTAAGGTCACTCTTTCCGACCCGCAGATCCTCTTCAAGTGTGAATCGGTTGCCGTTTCCCGCAATACGCCCTTGAGCGCGAAAGGCGCCCCGCAGCGGTATCGTAAAATCAACCAGGGGATCAAGTTCTTCGATTTCTTTTCCTGTCAGATCATATGTCAGCTCAAACACATTGTTTTTAAACGGTCTTTCAACACTGCCTGCAGCCTGAAACTGCACTTCGGCCGTCTGCAGGGCTATCTGCACCGGCAGGGGGGTATCGGCTTTGCGGATTTTCATGAGATTTGTGGTACTGAATTCTGCATTGAAAGCGTTTCCCTGTAGCGTTCCTTTGAAGGTGCCGGCTAGCGACCGGTCTTTACGTGTTGCCAGCGCCACATTTTCAATCTGGACAGCAACCGTCTGGTTGACGATTTCTGTGGTGTAGTTCAATCGGGTCGGAGAGACCTGCAAAGTGAAAGTCGCCCGGTCGAGCAGCGCTCGCAAGGTCTTGCCTGAACTGTTGCCTTCCAGGTTGATGGCATCGGCAGTTCCGGTAATGGTTTGAGGGATTTCCAGCTGCCGGAGTGCTCGTGCTACATCAACTCTTCCGATTTTTGTCTTTAGCGCCACAGCGGGAACATTGTTGCGCCGCTCCAGCTGAATCTGGCCGGTGGCGGGGGCGCCTGCCAGGTTTGCACGAAAGGGAATGCTCAGTTTGCCGTTTGTAAGCCTCACTGACGTTCTGATGTCGGTTACAGGCACAGGCAGATCTGGCACACTTTTTAGCGTTAGATCCATTTTGGCATCAAAAGCGTTTAAACCCTCGAGCCTGATGGGACGATCCAGCGGCCCGACCGAGCTCCTTTTAGGTCCGGTTTTTGACGAAACCTCAAACTCGCTCAGGATGAGGCGCTTTGCGGATAGGTTGCCGGTGAGAGAGGGGCGCGGTTGCTTTTCTTCCCAGCGGGCATTGCCGCTTAAACGATTGTTTCCCATTTGAATCTGGATGTTGCGGGCTTCATGCACATTACCGTCGCTGCTGACCTCAGCGCTCAGATTGAATGTTCCGATGGCCGGAAGCGGACTTCCGATCAGCGGACCCAGTGATTCAAGGCGGTTTCCAGTGATACGCGCTGCAATCTGCAAAACCTTCCCGTTTTCGGATTTGACGACAGCCCCATTGCCCGTCAGGGTAGCCCCCGACGCGGATGCTTTGAATTCCAACGGCCAGGCGTTCCGGCCTGTTTCTTTGGATGTCTGCAAGCCGCCATTGAAAGTCAGCGATAAGGGAACGGTGTCAAGTTTTACGTCTATCGAAGCCGCCACAGAGCCGGTGTCGTTTGCGGATGCGCTACCCTGATCGATGCGAAGCGTCTGCCAGGGACCGGCGCGCTCGATAGTGCCTTTTAGCTCACTGAACAGGTATTGGTTCGCTGTAATCTGGGTGTGAAATGAAAGTTGATAGGGTCCGAGCTCCGGGAGATCGGTATTTGCAAGCTGCGCCAGCGCATTGAGGGTCTCCCCCTGGATTTGGATGTCAATCTCGAGGCGTTCAGTGGCTCTTGCCGGTATGATCTCACCTTCAAGGTTCACTTTCATATCGGCAAGATTCAGGCGGGCTTTTATTGGCCAGGGCGTTTTCCAGGAGGACCCCTCAAGCGGCTGCTCCGCCGCAAACGAGAGTGCAAAGGGAAAGCCGTCAAAGAGGCCTTCCAGGGTTAGCTCAGGCGCTTTATCCTGCCCGCCGGATGCTGTTCCGTTTGCAATTTTGATTCGCGGTATTTCCGGCGGCCCCTTAACCCGGGCGGAAATATCCGTCATGCGGAAGGCTCCATCGGTTATGTTCACGTTTGCGGATAACTCAAAAGGGCCGCTGGTTGGGAAGGCCACGTCAAAAAGGCTTTCGAGAGAATCGGCCTGATCGCCGCGAATCTCGATGCGGTAATCACCCTGCTCCCACTTGAATGCCTGCTGCATCTGCCCGGCGAGTGCCAGCGACATATCGGGCCCTTCTATGTTCAGCTCTAAAGCCCACGGGTTCTGGGGGCCGGACAATTCCGCCGGGCTGTCGGCGATAAGCTGAATGTTGAATGCCATTCCTTTTGTCGAGCCCTGGGCCTCGATTCGCTCCGGCTCTCCGGGGATGTTCCAGAGGCGTGCCTCGCCTATCTCGAAGCGTTTGCTGCGGCCGTCGGCCGATCGAAAATGGATGACCGTATCTCTGACCGTCATTAGCTCAATTGACGGTAGAACCCCGGGCCTTCCGCTATCACTTTCTTGACCGAAAGTGTAATTGTTGGCGCCTTCGGAGTTTTCTTCGATGTACAGGTTTACACCACTCAATCCAACATCCAGAATGCTCAAATTGCCCTGCAGCAGTGGTAAAAGCGCTACTTGAAGTCCGACCGTTTTAGCTTCAGCAAAGTGGGGGCCTGCGGCCCAATCCGGGTTGCCGATGGTGATGGCTTCGACGATGATACGCGGACGCAGGGAGCGTTCCAGACGGATGGGACCGGCAATTTGAAACTGGCGGCCCAGGGTTTCGCTGACACGGGTTTCAATTTGATTTCGAAAAATAGAGGGATCCACGAACATCAAAGCTGCAAAAGTGGCAACAGCCAGCAGCCCCAGCCCGATTAAGGCGAAAGCAATAAATTTATGTGCACGCATCATTAAATTTCTGTTTTGCGGTACTTGATTATGGAAAAGAATTCGCTATTGTTTTGATATTCTTACTCGTTTACATGCAAAACTATATAGTATGCTTTGATAAGGGCTAAATCAATACTGCTTCTGATTCATAAAGCAAATATTTTCTCATCTATTTTCATGCAAATTCAGGTTAGATGAAGTATCGCATAATCGGGCGCGTTTCCGAGCGGCGGGCGCACTCGACAAATCCGGCTTTTAGGTATGCCGAGGCCAGACCGGTCCAGGCAAAGACATCCGGCATCTTATCTTTTTTAGGTTCAACCGGATAGGCCTCGACAATCGTGCCGCCCTGTTTTTTGACGTGTTCGACCGCTGCGCTGATCGTACGGGTGCTGAGCCCCGTGCGGCGATACGGCTTTTTCACAAACAGGCAGGTGATTGACCACACCGCAAGATCATCCAGCGGTTTGAGGATCCGTGAGCGACCAAGGGAAGGGAAGTGCTCACGTGGTGCCACCGAACACCAGGCCACCGGCTGTCCTTTAATAATGCCCAGAATTCCTGGGATTTGATCGGATTGGATAATGGCTTTCATTGCCAGTCGGTTACCCGCACCTTTTTGGTTTTCGAATTCTTTGCGGGTCAGTCGCCAGAGCATGCACCAGCAACCCCCGCAGGCACCGCGCTCGCCAAAAAGCGTTTCAAAATCAGACCATCTGCTTTTGGTCACCGGGACAAATTTCATTTCGCGATTATCTGGGAAACTCCAGTTTAAAATAACTGATACGGTTCTCACCACGAAGAACACGAAGATCACAAAGGGATAACACATAAATTTGCTTTTTTCTTTTCGTGTTCTTCGTGTCCTTCGTGGTTATATGTGCGCCACTTGAGCTTTCCGAATAAGCGTATTTCATTTAAATAACAGTGGATTTCATTGAAACCCTGACGCACGAGTTTGTGCGCATCTCGCAAGTGATTACTCATGGAGCGGCTCGATCGGGAAAACGTCACGCCCCCTGTGTAAACTTGTGCTGTAAAATGGGCCCATGCAAATGGATCCGGGTGTGCATCCGGCGCCGAAAAGAGCGGATGGGCGGTTGATCTGTAAATGCGAAAAGATGAGAAGTGCAGCGGCAATCTGAAGCGCCGAAGCCGGTTATCGGTTGGGTTGCGCCCTTTAACCCGCTCAATACTTCTGCCCACCGGTGCTCGTGGTGTTCGACATCATTCGTATACCATACTTCTTTCAGGTGCAAGACCGGACGTAAGTAATCAATGTGCCAGTGAGGACGTACAGAGCGTCTTTTATGATGTGCGATTCGGGCTTTTAAACCGCCGGGACCAAAGGCGCTACCGATATACACATAGTAGCCGGGCCGGACTCTCAGCCGTCCCAGTTTGCCAACGGTAATCTGTTGATTGGAATCGCAGGCCCCGATCAAGGCATATGTACCGGGTTGTGCTAGCATCTCTAAGAAAAAAAATCAAACGCGGTTATCTGAGAAACGCCGGTTGGATCCGTCTGATATTATCTCACCACGAAGAACACCAAGATCACAAAGGCAAAATACATCAATTTACCTTTTCTTTTCGTGTCCTTCGTGCCCTCGTGGTTGAATAGACAACACCTGGGCTTTCTGCATAACCGTAAAATCAAAATCTAAAACAGTTGGGTTTTGAACGTTCAAGTTGAATTTAATCGGCCGTATAACCGCTCCGTATTTTCAGAAAGCGCTGCGATAACTTCTTCTTCAGATATATCTTTAAGCTCCGCAATGGCCTTGATGGATTGCCAGATATTTGCCGGTTCGTTGCGATCGTTTGGAGTGGGGCCCAGGACCGGGCTATCGGTTTCGATTAATAAACATGCAAGGGGCAGTCGTTTCACCAGTTTTTGCTTCTGGCGGGAACGGACCACAGAAGGTGGGATTGAAAAAAAATAACCGGCTTCGACAGCGGGAAGGGCCGCAGCGGCCTTGCCGTCGAAGGCGTGCATCTGCACCCGGGCGGCATTGCTTTCCAGTAGCAGCGCAATCGCATGGCGACCGGCGGAGCGGGAATGAATATTCAAGGGCAGGTTCAACTCCTTTGATAATTCGATGAATATTTTTAAAATCTCCCGCTGCAGCGCCTTTTTTGAATCCTCTTTTACGACCCAATAATCCAGTCCCACTTCGCCGATGGCAAAAATGCGCGATTTGTTGTCGCACAGAAAATCTACCATTTGATGCGCCTGCTCTAAATCAAGGCGAGTCGGGTAAAGTCCGGCGGCCGGCTTCAAAATCGGATATTTTTTGGCGAGCGCAATATTTTTACGGGCATCCGCAAGATTTTCTCCCACTGCGATTATAGCCCTTACACCGGTTTTGTCGGCCCGTTCCAACACTGCATCGCGGTCCCCGTCAAAGCTCGGGTCGCACATGTGGGCATGGGTGTCGACCAAACTGGGTCTCTGCGTCGTTAATGACATAGGACCATCAGTCCTTTACTCGTGCTGGATGTAGCTTTTCGGTCCAAACAGTTACCATTTGTGAATTGATGTTAAATTATCCCTGATTAGGAGAACCGATAGTGCTTTTTGACATCCTTGCGGATTTTCCAGGTGCAGGACATGCCGGTCGGAAAGGTCACCAGGTCCCCTTTGCCGACCTCCACCGGTTCCTGTCCTTCGGGCGTGACGACAACATCGCCTTCCAGAAAATAACAGGTTTCGGACTCGTCATATGACCACGGAAATTCTGATGTTTCTTTGGTCCAGACGGGCCAGTCACTGACACCCAGTTCTTCCAGCTGCTCTTTGCTGGGATTTCGGATCACTTTGATTTTGCTCATCTTGCCTCCTTCCGGATTTGAGGGCTGATAAAACCGAGTCTGGTATTATACTGAGATTTCAAATTTTCTGCGGTTTGTTGTCCATCCTGTTTTTTGGTTTTGACAAATTGGAAACCGTGGAAATGGTATCAAAACCGCAGATCAGGTTCAAGGACAACGCAGCCATTGAGCCCTTTTGAGCTCCTTAATAAGTCTTTAAATTAGATGCGAAATCCCGCTCCATTGAGCGGGGAGATGGGGTTTTGACGTCATTTCTACCGATGGGCTTCGAGGCAGGCCACCCCCTCGGGACCAACAACGGCGTTGTGTCGAACACCAGCCGGCAACTCCAGGCGGTCACCGCTGTTTAAAGTAACCTTGTCCCCCTCATCGGGCAGCCCGAAAGTGATGGATCCGCGAACTACGTAAATGACTTTGTGATAGGAATGATCATGGGCGCCGTAGACATCACCGGGTTCATTGGACCAAATATAGGGATGCAAATCCTCATTGGCAAGCATACTGCGCAGCAAGACTTCATCCGGTGCTGTTTTTTGCGACCAGCGAATGACTTGAATATTGTCTAATTTCATGGTTACCCTCTCTGATTGTGTTATTTAATGAGGGGTCAGGGAGTTTTTATTGAATTGGCCGCGGAATGAAATATCAGCGACTTCAGACAGTGCACGATTTCGCTGGTGACAATTGGGTTTTCCAAATCGGGTGCGAGACACCCGATTTCACCCGCAATGTTTGGGGCACTTCGCGCCCCTGTCTTTTCCCGCCTAAGGCGGGAAAATCCAAGCCACCCGCTGTGCGTGTGGTCGTTGACTCATTCCGCTATTATGAGGGGTTGGTTGGAAAAACTTTCCCTCCCCTTAAATGATTAATTTTCTTTTTGAAACCTCGCGACGCGCGTAGCAAGCGATAGGGTTTGACCGTTCTCTTCCGGAGAACGGCCAAAGGTAGTCTAAATAATCCGGTAGATCCTGTCTAAAAACCGCCCCTCAATCCAGAAAAAAGTCGGGCAGCAGCTTGTCGGCACTATCCGGATTTACCGCATATCGCTCCAGATCCGTGTAGCCGCGGGCCAGCAGGATCTGATCGTCTATCAGCAATTGCCCGTTGAGCTCGCCGTTTTCAGTCGTCAATATTTCATAGGCGGCGTCAGCCATGATCTGTGGCGTGCGGCAGTTTTGGAAAAGATCCCGATTGCCTACCGCAAATTCAATGGCTGCCGTAGCGATGGCCGTGCGGGGCCACAGGCAATTGACCGCAATGCCATAGGGTTCGAATTCGGCAGCCATGCCCTGGCTGAGCAAGGTCATGCCATATTTTGATAGGGTATAAGGCGCATGGTTTTTGAGCCATTTAACATTTAGATTGAGCGGGGGAGATAAACTCAAAATATGCGGGTTTGCAGATGCCTTCAAAAAGGGTAATGCCGAATGCGCACATATGAACACGGCGCGTGCATTGATACTTTGCATCAAGTCATAGCGTTTAGGCGGTGTGTTTTCCACCGTTGTCAGGCTGATGGCTCCGGCATTGTTGACCAGCGCGTCGATGCCGCCAAATTCTTCTGCCGCCGCCTGCATCATCTTCACCACCTGATCCTCGCTGCGTACATCGAGCTTGAAGGGCAGCGCCTTGCCGCCGGCGTCTGTGACCTCCTCTGCCACCGTATGAATCGTTCCTTTCAATTTTGGATGGGGCCGGTCCGATTTGGCAGCAATGACGATGTTGGCGCCATCGCCGGCAAACCGCACGGCCATGGCCCGCCCGATGCCGCGGCTGGCACCGGTAATGATGATGGTTTTGTTTGCTAATTTCCCCATAATGTATTCTCTTATTTGCCTTCCTTTCTGTAAATGAGGACTCAGGTAGATTTTCTGACTGACCAAATCCAGAAAACTTCCTTGATTCCTCAATTTTTCCTCTTTCTTTTTTCAGAACGATCCGGATAGATTTTGTACAGCGGGTCATCGTAAAAACCCGCTATAGCGTAAATTTTTTTTCTGGCAGGATTCTGATCCAGATCCCACACCTGCCAGCGGTTGTTTTCGTTGGCCACTACCCACATATGGCCGTTGGAGATACCGGCGTAGGCGTCAAGACCGGCAGCCGTCAAAAGCGACATCAACAGCAGGGATAGGCTTTTGCAATCGCCTTTTTGGGTCCGGATGGTCTCTTGCACCGATTGCCATCGGTGGGGATTGATAACGTAATCATAGTGGCTAATGATATATTGATAGATGCGCCTAGCTTTATATGGGTATCTCGAGCCGGCATCTGTTCTGAGCACGGCATTGATACGCGCCACCGATGCTGAATCGATCAAATCTTGGATCGCGGTGCTGCCGCCATCCATGTCGACAATAAACTCACAGGAAACATAGGTTGTTGAATATTGAGCATTGATTTCAGCCATATTTTCTTTGACAAAGTCCGCATAAAGCTCAAAATGGCGTTTTGTTTCCGGGACAATGCTTTCTGCCGGCAGTTTTCCCCGCTGCACAGCAGCGCAGCCTTCTAAAATTACGATCCACAGCATGGCGCCCGCAAAGGCCTTGTGCATCCTTTTCATCTGAGCTATCTGTTTTTGACAGGTTTAACTGAAGTCAATGTGATCTCAATGTGCTCTGTGATGAGAGATCAGCATTTGATTTCATTTCAACTTCAATCGCCTCAATATCGATGCTCACCAGGGTGACCCGGTGCAGCGGCGATCCGTCCTTTTTGCGCGGAAATACCCGCCGGCGGGTCGGAAATGGTATACCGTTCACTTTCTTATGGCGCCAGCTGTAATGGGCAGCCTTGGCAAAATTCCCAAAAACCAGGGCGGTATAATCGTGGCGTTTGAGCAATCCCTCGGCGTCGAAATAAAACGTTTGCTCTGGAGAGTGGGTCAATAAGTCAGGCGGGAAGGTGGTGTGCAGTCGTTGCCAGGACTCGTTGTTTTCCTGCCAGGGCGGCAACTTTCTTGTTCGGATCTCCGGCCGGCGCAACAGGAATGGGGTGGTAAAGTAGTTCCACAGGGCATAGCCGGCAAAATGGAGGGCATCCAGATGATCCCACCAGATCTTGTGACGCAGATTGCTGAACGCGCTGCGGGATTTGTGACGTTCCTGAACACATTCTCCACTTTCCGTCTCAATGCGGACGGCATCGCCGGAAAAGATGCCGAGCATCCCCATCCTGGGATGCGGCCTAATGCGGACATGCGGTTCATGAGCACGAATTCGGGCCCGATAATCCCTGAAAGCGCTGAACTTAAAGCGCAAGGGCAACGCCGCCCCGCCGGTTTTGGCATGTATGCTTATCGTTTCAACAGCAGACCATAGGTCCATTCCACCGTGTCGCGCGATGACCCAATCGATTAATGCCTGCTCTTTTTTGTTTGCAGCCATGACGGTTTATTTAGTGATGGAATCGTTTCGCAGATGCGCGAAACCTTCGATTAGGCTCAGTCCGATCAGAACCAGAACCAGAAACCAGAGCAATATTTGACCTCTCAAAGGCAGGATGAGTGCATCGGAAATGAGCCAGGTTACCAGTACGCCTGCGCCGCAAAAATTAATGATGATGGCACCCCCCAGGCCCAGCCCCCTGAAGCGGCTGGATTTCCAATAGCATTCCGTCAGCAGGGCCAGTCCGATACCAAAAAGCACCCCGCCCAGAATCGTTGCATAAAAAGCAGGAACCTCCGTTGGTATTCCCAATGCTTTTACCAGTCCGGCCGGAAATGCCATCAACAGCATTCCCAAAATAAGATTGATGGCCGCATCCACTTTGAGCAAAAAGGTGGGTTTCATGCGTTATCCAGGGAAGGTCAGGGTTACCCGTTCGCCCTTATTTTTAGATTTCATTTTGATCTTGAGATCGATGCTGTCATTGCGAATACCCAATGCCAGTGGCGATTTGCCCTTACCGCTTTCGATATGGGTGATTTCGCGCACGGCGCTCATAATCCTTTTGCCAATTTTAGATCCCGGCGATGGCAGTTCTGCTTCACGGTATTGGGCGGTTACCTTAATCTTCCCATCCTTTGAGCGCCTGATGGAAATCTCTTTGGCGTTATTGTTGACGCCATGCAGAGCGGCCAGGGCCAGCCATTTTTCTGCAGCTTCGACCTGATCGGCGTCCCCCTTTATATCGGACATTTCCTTTAACGGGTCTGCCGTGGCATAACAATCACACATTTCCTGGACCTTTAAATGTATACTTCGCTTCTCTTTCATAACATCGTCCTCCATTGGTGTGCGGCAAAAATGTTATTTATTTAACGCTAATTTATACACGATTTTACAAAATTCAAGGCGACTTCAAGCGGCATTTTGTGAGAACCGGCCCAAGATCCAGTAACACGGGAAAGAACCAGAGCGATGTGCTAAAATGATTCTTCAGAAGTGAAATCCGGCGTGGATGAGGGAATGGTGCCATCAAATACTTCCTGATAGGCGACTGCCAGAATGCAGATCTGAATCGGGATGGTCAGAACAACACCGATGCCGAAGGCAAGTGCGCCGATGCTGCCGATGATGCTGGCAACGGCTGCCAGAGCGAAGAAAGGCCAGAAATTGGTTTTCACCGTCTGGATGCTCAATTGGGAAGCCGGCCAGAAGTCCATCTGCTTATCGACAATTAAATAGAGGCCGAACATCAAAAAGGCCTGGGCCGCGTAAACGAAAAGCAGGGAAAGCAATTGCCCGATGATGGGAAACCACCCCACAATAAGGGATCCAATCAGAATAGCGATTCCCCAGATGATGGTAAACAGAAACGAGCTTAAAAAATAGCTGAACCCTTTGAAAACAGCACCGGCCTCCGGTCTGGGCTTTGCTTTGCGCAAAAGTTGCAGTGCAATCATGATCAAACCGGCGATCATGGGCCCGGTCAGGATCCCGATGCTGACAGTGCTCAATGCCAGGGCGATCAGCGCGGCCAGGACCAGCGTTGCGAAATTGTTTTTATATAAATTGAATCCTGTTTCAATCCATTCCCCCAGTTTTACAGGTGTTTTTTGCATTATCTCCGTCCTTTCCCCTTGCAGGCGGCTGTCTTAAAGAAGCAGCTCAAATTTCTGTTCTTTTATGGATCGGCCCCACTGCTTGACTTCGTGGGTTTCTCTCAACTGGAAATCATGACGCTCATAAAGGCGGCGGGCAGGGTCGAGGCCCTCGAAAGTCCACAAAAATATTTTTGGATATCCCTTTTCTTTGCAGAACTGAACCGCCCGTGCGATCAAACGGTTGCCCAGGCCGGCACCCTGAAATTTGGGATCGACGATAAACCAGCGCAGCCGAGCACCCTTCTTCATGGCCTGATTGCCGTCGATGGCAATTGCACCGACAAAATTTCCATCAGCGGTGGCAACCCACAGGCCGTCCCGGTTGGCATCAAATTCACTGATGAAAATGGAAAGTTCCCGGCCCACCTGTGCTTCAAAGGAAGCATCAAATCCCCAGTGTTGATAATAAAAGACGGCGTGCAGCTCGGTGATTTTGCCCACCACCCCCGGGTAATAACCGTGAAATTTTATTTCCGGCATTGTTGTACTCTTATCGTCTGATTAGACTACTGGAAGATATCTTAAAATAATATACTGCGCAATCAGGTTTTCAGGTTGCCAGTTAAGCCAGTTGAGCCCGTAAAATAAGGAAATAACTGATTCTGTTTTCTTTGACCAGACATTTCCCAGTACTCGATGGCAAGCTCGATGCCGGGGGATGAAAGCCCTCTTGGCCGGCAACTACGAGGTGACCTGTTCCGAATTCGTGCTAAAATGCTTTTTGGCCGGACTGAGTCCGCCGTAGCTCCTGTTTTTCCTTTTCAGCCTTTTCTTTTTCCAGCAGTGCCTGGATGTTTTCGACGAAGAAAATGCGGATTTGATATTCCGGCTTGCCAAACTGGTCCGGGACGAGGGATACGATAAGAACGTCCTTATTTTTCTGCCAGTACATGGATTGACCGTATCCATCTTTCCAGTCAATCAGCTGCGGCTCGCCATATTTGGTCTTGAGGGTCTGGACAACGTTGGCCTCATCTTCCTTGAAATTGATTTTAAACAACAAAGGAAGCTGGGAGTAGTTTGAAAAGATCAGTTCGACATAATCAAATGGCAAATTTTGTTTACGGGCGTAGCGATACATGAGCTTTAAGATGTTGTGGTCAACACGGGCCCGGGTGGGTGGATTCAATTGGATGTTGAGTGCCTGTAAGGCTGGGAAGTGCTCTTGCAAAAAGCCGTAATAATTAATTTCCAAATCGAGCAGACTTCGCTTTGCGATGGCGTCATTTCCCAATTGCCGGTTCAAATCTTTGCGGACGCTATCGGTAAAGCGGGAACCCTTGCCCAATTCGAAAAAGGTAAAGCTTTCAGATGGCCCCTGGACGTTTTGATCCGTGGCGGGTTCATTTTTTTCCCCGCAGCCGGAAAGCATTACAATTAGCGATCCGAGCATCAGAGTGCAAAAAATGCGTTCAAATATGTGCTTTCGCCTGTTGTGTCCCGCTGCCATGGGCCCTCGAAAAAATTCCTGAAACGTATTTTAAAAATGCATCTAATGCTCGCTTACGGTGTTACCAACCCATTCAAAATGCTCGAATCCGAACGTATATACTTCGCTCTTGAATCGGTCTAAGCCTTCAACTCGAGCGCGATCTGCTATTTTTAAGACACGTTGTAGAGTTATTATACCCATATTATAGATATGAGACATCGCCCGTCAATACTCCCCTGCATTTTCTCTGGTTTTGGGTAAAATATCTCCCATGTGAAAGGGAAACAAGCCGGTAGGCCTGTCTTTGAAGTATTGGCGCAGTGTGGCCTCGATAACCGTGAAGGCAATTTTATTCCAGGGGATCTTGCTTTCCGAAAAAAAACGCACATCGCTGCTTTCGCTGCCGGCCTCGATATGACGATCAATCATTCGGGCGCGAAAGATGACATATATCTGGCTCACATAGCTGATATTAAACAGCGCATAGGGTGCGATGATTTCGATCCGGGCCCCGGCTTCTTCCAGCGTTTCGCGTTGCGCCCCTTGCGCTACGGTTTCGCCGTTTTCTAAATAGCCTGCCGGTAAGGTCCATTTGCCGTGCATCGGCTCAATGGCCCGCCGGCAAAGCAGAATTTTGTCATCCATTTCCGGTATGCAGCCGACCACGACCTTGGGATTTTCGTAGTGGATGGTGCCGCATGCTGGGCACACATGGCGCGGGCGGTCGTCACCGGGGGGAGTTCTCAATTTTACAGTGTTTCCGCAGTTGCTACAAAAATTCATCATCACACGCTTTTATACCTGGCGTTCGCCCATAATGTGCAATCGCATATCGCTAAAGGCAATTCGTGTACAGGATTGCTGGAATGTCTTTCGAATTCGCCTTGTTGTATTGGATCAAGTATCACTCGTATTTGACACGGGTCGTTATTGTGGACCCAGCATGATGTAATCTGCCTCATTCGAACTGACGCTTTGGCGATCGATACCACCGCTTACTTCCGGTAAAATTACGGTGTACGGCGCTTTTGAGCGTATGCTAATCTGCCGCGGCACGGCGCCTTTCTGGGCATGGCCCACACCGGTCAGGAGCACTACCACGGCATTTGGATGATTCTTTATATAGTCCAGCGAATAGACGGCGAAAGCTGTATCCCATACCATCTGGGCCTCGCAGAAGTAGATAAAATTCATCTGGCCGTGACCGTGGCCGCCAAAGGCCTGCCGAATATAGTTCATATATTGCTGATCCACCACACAGCTGACTTCAGCCAGCTGCCCCTTCTGTTCCGGTGATAAAGATTTAAAGCCATTGCGGGATACCTTGCGGGTGATTTCCCGTGGCACGTTCAAGCCGATCATCGGGATTTTGCGTTCACGCGCATACTCAAAGATCATGCTGTATGCCTGCCAGGGAAAATTCCAGTTATCATAGTAGATCTTTTCAAAGCCTTGTGAATCGATTTCGCCAGCCACCCATTTGTCTAACGCCGGCTGGCTTTCATGGCGAAACATTTCCAGGCCAATGGCGACCTCAACCCCTGCTTCTTTGAGCGCCCGGATGACCGCCAGTTGTGCTTTGTGATGCTGTACTTTACCGTGATGTTCGCCAACCAAAACAATGCTGCCTTTTTTCAAATCGGCCACAGCCTCTGACAGCGGTAATTCGGCTTCCCGGTTAAGATCGAACAGGCGATAGGTTTGATGGCTGGATGCGTCTGCGGAACTGATGCTCATCAATATTGCAGCCATTAAGGTAACCATGATGTGTTTGATCATTTGTTGTCCTCGCTTTACCTGTCTTAAAAGTGCATCTAAGGCCCCATGGCGTTTTTGTCGGCAGGGCCTGGACGCCTTGTTACCGGGCCCTGCAAGAATGCTCACATACTGCATGTATGCTGCGCCTTTGGGTTGGCTTACGCCTCGCTTTGTTAAACACCTTAACTTGCATAGCTAAGATGTGAAATCCCGCATTCATGCGGGGGGCGTTATCTACTGTTTTTGAGATAGCTTCTCTTTATCAGATCTGGCGCGCGTTTTGTCATTTAAAGGCTTAAAATCAGGCTGTCGGCCGCTGGTTGAAACATATCGAGATAGGATACGGTTGTCCTGCGTCCAACGGTATTCAAGCGGCGACTTTTCGGTCGACCATAAGCCTTTTGCGTGATTTGCTCCGTTCTGAAAGGCTAAATAGCTGTATTTGCCGTAATGCGTCACCTTTCGGGCCACCTCTTCTGCATGCGACGATGACAGCGGCAAAAACAATGCTGTCACCCGGTCTTTGCGGTGCGGATGGGCGAATACCCCAAAGAATATATC
>JASFJF010000029.1:0-18914 GCA_050122255.1 Desulfobacterales bacterium | reverse complement strand
AGCGCTGATAGCGGGCCTGGATTTTTTAGTCCAGCACGTAGCCGCATCCGGTGGAAAAGAAATTATCTTGGGCATGGCGCACCGCGGACGGCTAAATGTGCAGGCCAATATCCTGCATCGGCCCTATGAGGATATTCTTAGTGAGTTTGAAAGCTGTTATAACCCCGAGGAGCTTGTCGGTGCGGGTGATGTAAAATATCATAACGGTTATCTGGCCGACCTTAAAACCCCCGAGGGCCAACCGCTGCGCATTTTCTTAATGAACAATCCCAGTCATCTTGAAGCCGTCAACCCGGTGGTGGGGGGATTTACCCGTGCCCGCCAGGATTTAATCGGCGACAACAGCGGCGCTTATGTCATGCCGTTGCTCATGCACGGCGATGCCGCCTTCGCCGGGCAGGGCATCGTCGCTGAAACCTTGAATATGTCACAACTACAAGGTTATAAGACCGGCGGCACGATTCACATCATCATCAACAATCAGATTGGTTACACCACCCTTCCGGAAAATGCGCGCTCCACGCGCTATTCCACCGACATCGCCAAAATGCTCATGGTGCCCATCTTTCATGTACACGGCGAAAATCCCGAGGCCGTTGCACACGTCATGCAGCTGGCAGCTGATTACCGACGCAAATTCGGTAAAGATGTCGTCATTGATCTGGTCTGCTACCGCCGTTACGGGCATAATGAGGGCGATGAGCCCTATTTTACCCAGCCGGGAATGTATGACCGCATCCGCCAGCGGCCCTCTTTGCATCAGCTATACGCCGATCAGTTGATTGCTGAAGGCATTGTCCGACAGGATGATCTCGACAATCTGACGGCAGAAATCAACAGCCAATTGGACCAGGCATATGCCACCGTTCACGGCAGCGCATGTCCATTTCCCGAATCGCGCTTCTATGAAGAATGGGATGGCATCAGCGCCACGTATACCCAGGAACCGATACCCACCGGTGTTGATCGAGACATTCTGCTGTCACTGGCCCAAAACTTAAATACGGTTCCAGACCAATTCAGCCTCAATCCGAAACTGCAGCGCCTATTGAAAAAGCGCCTTGAATCCGTTGAACAGGGTCATGGCATTGATTGGGCCAATGCCGAATCATTGGCGTTCGCATCATTGCTGAATGAAGGCATCTCCGTCCGACTCAGCGGCCAGGATAGCGGCCGCGGCACTTTCAGTCAGCGTCACAGCACTTTGATTGATATTGAGAATGAAACGCGCTACCACCCTGTAAATTCAATCGATGCCGATCAGGCCCGGTTTTACGTTTACGACAGCCTTTTGTCTGAAGCCGGCGTGCTGGGTTTCGAATACGGTTACTCTTTAGCCAGGCCTCACTGTCTGGTGATGTGGGAAGCGCAGTTTGGGGACTTCGTTAACAACGCCCAGTCCGTCATTGATCTGTTTATCGTTAGCGGAGAAACCAAGTGGCAGCGGCTCAGCGGCCTGACGCTGTTGCTGCCCCACGGATATGAAGGCATGGGTCCCGAACATTCAAGTGCGCGGCTTGAGCGGTTTTTACAGCTTTGTGCCGGTGACAACATCCAGGTAAGCAACCCGACCTCACCGGCACAATATTTTCATTTGTTGCGGCGCCAGGTCAAAGCACAATTTCGCAAGCCTCATGTCGTGATGACCCCTAAAAGCCTTTTGCGCCATCCGCTGGCGGTATCGACCATTGACGATCTGGCTGACGGCCATTTTCAGCCCGTATTGGATGATCCCGCTGGTTCCAAACAGGCAACGACCGTTTTGGTCTGCAGCGGGAAAATATTTTATGAGCTATTTCAAAACCGCAACGAATTGGAAAAAACAGATATTGCCATTGTGCGGCTCGAACAATTCTATCCATTTTCAGAATCAAAGCTGAATAAGATTTTTCGGAAATATCGTCAGGCCAAAAAATGGTTCTGGGTCCAGGAAGAGCCGCAGAATATGGGCGGCTGGCAATTTGTGCAGCCCCGCCTGAACGCCATTTCCCAAAAATCATTTCGTTATATCGGCAGAAAAGCATCTTCCAGCCCGGCTTCCGGCTTTCCGGGCTTGGCTAAATTGGAACAGCAGGCAATAATCGCGCAGGCCCTGGGACCGCCAGCAATTCGCAAAGGTAAAAGCAAGGCGGCCGCCGGCTAGATTCAGGGCCTTTGGCCATAAACAGATGTCAGTGTTAAAAGGTATCAGGTGTCAGTGTTCAGGTGTCATTTCTCTGGTTCATAGGTTCAACGTTCAGAGGTTCAGCGGTTACAAAAAAAGAAAGAGATCAGATTCTACAGAAAGCTGATAAATTGTTACGAATGAATAAGAGGATAATATGTTAGTAGAAGTGAAGGTTCCCAGCGTGGGTGAATCGGTTACGGAGGCATTGCTGGCTCAGTGGTTTAAAAACGATGGCGATATGATTAAAAAAGACGAACCGCTGTTTGTTATCGAAACGGATAAAGTCACCTTAGAGGTTGTTTCCGAAGCTGCGGGCGTGCTGGATATCAAGGTTCAGGAAGGCGAAACGGTGGCCATCGGCACCGTGGTCGGCGCTATTGACACTGCGGCAGCGCCGAAAGCGGCTGAACCGCCTCCGGAGACCGCAGCGCCCGAAACAAAGACAGCACAGGTGCCCACCGCTAAACACCTGGAAGCAGAGGAGCCGGCCCCGGAAGCGCCTGCGCCAACGGTTGCCGAATCGCCACCCCTGCAACCCGTAGCTCGACCGGCTGAACCGCTGCAGGATCTGGACGGCCTGGCGCCTTCGGTTCGCCGTTTGATCGCTGAAAAAAACCTGGATCCGGCCCAGATTACCGGCAGCGGCCCTGCCGGGCGCATCACCAAAGGTGATGTTATTTTATTCCTGGAAAGATTGCAACCAGCGACGCAGAACTCGGGCGATGAGACGCAGCCAGATGCCGCCCAACTTCCGCCACAACCGTCGGCTGAGACGCAAAAGACCGGTGAAGAAAGAATCACGCGCAAACCGATGAGCCCGATCCGCCAGCGCATTGCTTCTCATTTGCTCAACGCCAAGCAAAATACGGCCATGCTCACCACCTTTAACGATATTGATATGAGCCGGGTCATGGCACTGCGCGCCGAGCACAAGGAGCGCTTTAAGAAAAAATACGACATCTCGCTGGGTATGATGTCATTTTTTATCAAAGCCTGTGTGGCGGCCCTCAAGGAATTTCCTGAAGTCAACGCCTATATCGATGATAAAGACATCATCTATCATCATTATTATCATGTCGGTGTTGCCATCGGATCCGAAAAAGGCTTGGTGGTTCCCGTCATCCGTCATGCCGATCGACTCGGTTTTGCCGAACTGGAACAGGCCATTATAAATTTTGTCAATAAAATAAAAGAAAACCGATTGGAACTATCGGATTTAGAAGGCGGGACGTTTACCATCAGCAATGGCGGCGTATTCGGTTCGCTGCTGAGCACGCCGATCCTCAATATGCCCCAGAGTGGAATTCTGGGGATGCATCGTATCGATAAGCGGCCCGTGGCGATTGACGACCAGATCGTAATCCGGCCAATGATGTATGTAGCGCTCAGTTACGATCACCGCATCATTGACGGGCGAGAAGCCGTCACCTTTCTCAAGCGCATCAAAGAATGTATCGAGAACCCGGAACGCATGATGATGGAGATTTAGTTATGGCTGAAAACAACACCTACGATGTAATCATTATCGGCAGCGGGCCCGGTGGTTACGTGGCTGCCGTACGCGCCGCCCAGCTGGGTTTAAACGTTGCCTGTATTGAAAAAGCACCTCGTTTGGGAGGTGTTTGTCTGAACGTGGGTTGCATCCCGAGTAAAGCCCTGTTGGACTCGAGCGAATACTTTCAGCTCGCCAAAAACCAGTTTGCCGATCACGGTATAAAAACCGGCCGTATCAGCCTGGATCTGGCGGTGATGATGGCCCGCAAAGAAAAAGTGGTTCACGATCTGACCGAAAACGTCAAAAGGCTGCTCGAAGGCCATAAAGTTGATATCATACCGGGTACCGCTCAATTGGCCGCAGCCGATCAGGTAACGGTCACGTCGGATTCAAGCTCATCCAAAAAAAAGCAAACCAACACCCTATCCGCCAAGGCCATTATCTTAGCCACCGGCAGTGAAAGCATACCTTTACCGGATCTGCCCTTTGACGGCCGTCAGATTATAACCTCCACCGACGCGCTAAAATTGGATACCGTTCCCAAACACCTGGGCATCGTGGGCGGCGGTTATATCGGTTTGGAACTGGGTTCGGTCTGGCTGCGCCTGGGCGCCAAGGTCAGTGTATTTGAAATGCTGCCGAAAATCGCCAGCGGCACTGATGGCCAGGTGGGCCGCAAGCTGCAACGAGTTCTCAAGCGCCAGGGGTTTAAATTTCATATGAATTCGAAGGTCACCCGCGCCAAAAAAATGGCCAAAAACATAAAGGTCGAACTTGAAACCAAAGGTAAAAAGGAAACGGTCACGTGTGATAAATTGTTGGTCAGTGTCGGGCGGCGTCCACTAACCGGCGATCTGGGCCTGGAACAGGTGGGTGTGGAAACCGATCCGGAAAGCGGGTGTGTCAAGGTAGATCATGCCTATCGTACCAATATTCCTTCAATTTATGCCATTGGCGATCTGATTCCCGGTCCGATGCTGGCCCATAAGGCTTCGGCCGAAGGGATCGCGGTGGCTGACATCATTGCCGGCAGACCCGGTGAGGTCAATTACGATGCCATCCCGGCGATCATTTACACCTGGCCGGAAGTGGCCAGTGTGGGGCTGACCGAAGAACAGGTCAAGGAGCGTAAAATTCCTTATTGTGCGGGGACATATCCTTTTACCGGCGCGGGACGAGCTCGCTGTATGGGTGAGACCGAAGGGTTCGTCAAGGTTCTGGCGCATGAGAAAACCGATCGGATTTTAGGCGTGCACATCATCGGGCCGCGGGCCGCGGACATGATTGCCGAGGGTGTACTGGCGGTGGAGTTTGCGGGCAGCTCAGAGGATATCGCCCGCACGGTGCATGGTCACCCGACCTTTGCCGAAGCCTTGATGGAAGCCGCCATGGCAGTTCAAAAGTGCTCCATCTATGCCTCTTAAAGGTTGAGCCCGTTACCCGTTAACCCGTTTCCGGTTAACTTTAATATCGGGCATTTTTCCTAAGTTATCGGGCCTAACTGGCACAACCGGCTCAACGGGCCAACCTAATCGAAAAGGGGTGTACTAATATACCGCTCCGCCAGGCTGGGAATGATCACCACGATGGTCTTGCCGGCGGAATCAGGACGCTTGGCCACCTCGAGGGCTGCTTTCACCGCCGCACCGGATGAGATCCCGCAGGCGATACCTTCCATTTTCGCCATCTGGCGGGATGTCTCAAAAGCATCATCATTGGAAACCGTCACCACGCCATCCAGCAACGACTGGTCCAGGACATCCGGCACAAAGCCGGCGCCGATTCCCTGTATCTTGTGCGGTCCTTTCTGGCCGCCGGAAAGCACCGCAGAATCCGCTGGCTCGACCGCAATGGCTTTAAAAGACGGTTTGCGCGCTTTGATGACCTGCGATACCCCGGTGATGGTACCGCCGGTGCCGACACCTGCTACCAGAATGTCCGCCTGGCCTTCGGTATCCTGCCAGATTTCTTCTGCGGTTGTTTCGCGATGAATTCGGGGGTTGGCCGGATTCTTAAACTGATTGGGCATAAATGAATCCTTTTCAGACGCCAGGATCTCCTGCGCTTTTTCGATAGACCCGGGCATACCATTGGCACCGGGCGTCAAGACCAGTTCCGCACCCATGTGCGTCAACAGCTTGCGCCGTTCGATGCTCATCGTATCAGGCATCGTCAGACAGAGGCGATAATTTTTAGCGGCACAGACAAAGGCCAGCGCAATGCCCGTGTTTCCGCTGGTGGGCTCAACAATGAGGGTTTTGGGCGTGATGGAGCCGTCCCGTTCACCGGCTGCAATCATCGAGGCCGCAATGCGATCCTTGACGGTATTCAGCGGATTATAAAATTCCAGTTTGGCCAGTATCTGCGCATCCAGGTCTTGACTGATTCGATTCAATCGCACCAGCGGCGTCGAACCGATTGCGCTGCTGATTGTGGAATGATATTTCATATCTAACCTCCCTCTAAAAAACGACGTTTTGTCAGCTTTAGGTGTTTTCTATTTGATACTGGAAAGCTTGCTAGAATTGATCAAAGAACCAGAGGCATTTTTAAAATATGTTCTAACGGGCTGCTTTGAGCTTCTCCCTGATCTGCATCTGCTCTTTTGACTTGTAGATAAGTCGCGGGGTTTCAATGACAACAGTCGTATCCGGCGGTACGGATTCCGTCAGCCAAACGTTGCCCCCGATAACCGAACGGGCACCGATAATGGTTTTCCCACCTAAAATGGTTGCCCCGGAATATATGATGACATCATCTTGTATCGTTGGGTGACGTTTCTTTCCTCTGAATTCATCACTGGCGCCCTTGGGAATGGACAAGGCGCCCAGGGTTACCCCCTGATAAATACGCACGTTGTCGCCGATTTTCGTGGTCTCGCCGATGACCACGCCGGTACCATGATCGATTACAAAGCTTTTTCCGATTTTAGCTGCCGGATGGATATCGATGCCGGTAACACTGTGTGCGTATTCGGTCATAATCCGCGGCAGCAGCGGCACGCCTAAATTCAACACAAGGTGGGCAATCCGATAGACGGTGATGGCGAATATTCCCGGATAGCTGAAAATGACCTCATCGAAGCTTTTGGCCGCCGGGTCACCGTCATAGGTTGCGCGCACATCAGCCGCCAACGATTTGCGAAGCGTGGGAATGGCTTCCATAAACTGCAGGGACAGGCGGTACCCCTGCTCATCACACTCTGTGCAGGGTTGGTCATATCTCAAACAATCATGCCGGATGCTGTGACAGATCTGTTCAGAGAGAAGGTCAAACAGGGAAGTCGCAGATTGCCCCACGGCGTATTTCAAATTGGCCGGATCAATTTTATCCCGACTGAAATATCCCGGGAAAAGAATCTCTCTGAGGCGGGTGATGATTTCAATGACGCCTTCTTTAGATGGAATTGGCTCATAGTCGACGTGCGTGTAGCAATCCTTATCGGTACAGCTGTCGATAATGCCTTCGGCGATTTTAGGTAAACGGGCTTTTATCGAGCTCAGATCATGCAAATCAATTTTGCAGGTATCATGCTTTTTGCGCTTTTCGGCCATGCGGTGAACTCCTTACTTTATGCAAGACTCAAATGATTACGGTCAATAACCTTGCAGCCCATTTCAAATTTGTAAACTAAATATAGGATATTACAGAAATCAGGGTTGTCAAAAATTCATTCAAAAGACACCCTAAAGGAAAGAATATCAAGCGCAGAAGATTCTAACCCATAGCAATTCTATCGCTTTTCAATTTGACAGACTGCGACATAATTTTGGGAATTCTTATCCTGAAGCGGGTTCCTTTACCAAGGGTTGATGTAACCGCTATATGGCCCCCGTGCTGCCGGATGATCTTATTGGCGATAAACAGGCCCAGCCCGGTCCCTTTCTCCCCTTTGGCGGAAAAAAAGGGTGTAAAGATTTTAGCCTGGATATCTGGATCCATGCCGATGCCGTTGTCAATAACCTCAAAATCGATATGATTTTCATCCTGCCCGACGCAAAAAGAAATTTTGGGTGCCTTATTTTTTTTGTCCAGAGCGCAGGCGTCCACAGCGTTTTCTAAAATGCTGAACAGCGCAGAATGAATGTATCCAGCATCCACTTCAAATTCGCCAATCTTACGATCAAATCTTTTTTCAAATTCAATATCATGATCCGCAAGCTTCGGCTCCAGTAATTTGGCAATCTCCTCTGCAAAGCTCAGGGCATTGATGCGTTCCCATTTCAAATCTCTTTCCTTGGCATAGAAAAGAATATCCAGAACCATCTTCCGAATACGCTCAACCATCAGCTTAACCGCATCCCACCCTTCGTCGATGCGTTCTTGGTCTTTCTGGGCCAACCCCGAATCAAGCAAATACATGCCGCCATCCAGGCCGGTTAACAATCCCTTTATCCCGTGAGAAATGGAACTGATCATCAGGCCCAGTGACGAAAGGTGATCTTGCAACGCTGATTTTTCCTGAATAAGCTTTTCCAGGCTCTGCGTATATGCCTTTAGCTGCTTGCGGATCAGCATTTTATCCTGAGCTCTCTGTAGAGAAATTTCGAGGGCATCGACGTTTATCGGTTTGGTAATAAAGTCGGTCGCTTCGAATTTAAGGCTTTTAATGGCCAAGTCCATGTCGCCATGGCCTGTGATCATCACGACCTCGACTTCAGGGTTTTTACGTTTGATCTTCTGCAACAGCTCGATGCCATCCATACCGGGCATTTTAATATCGGTCAACACAAGGGCCGGTTGAGTTTCTTTGAATATCCGCAATGCTTCAGTCCCGTTTTCCGCTTGCATTACAGTGTAACCCATATCAACAAGCGCTAAACAGAGGATCTCGCGGATATCTTTTTCGTCGTCGACTAATAAAATTTTATTTTCCATGGTTTGCCGCGGGAATTGGAAATTTAATTCTAAAACAGGCGCCTTCGGGGGTGTTCGCTTTTACGCGTATGCCGCCGCCGCAATCCTTGATAATTCCGTAACTGATGGATAACCCCAGACCGGTGCCCTTGCCAACCTCTTTGGTCGTAAAAAACGGTTCAAAGATTTTATCTTTGATAGATTCCGGAATCCCCATTCCGGTATCACAGACTTCGCTGATGACAGCGTCTTCCTGGCGCCTTGTTTTGAGGACAATTTTCTTATCCGCCTTTTCACTCTTCTCCGGCCCCCAACGTTCCTCAATGGAATCTCTGGCATTGATCAGGATGTTAATGAAGACCTGCTCCAGGCGACTGGGATCTGCATTGATTTTTGGCAACTTGCGTTCAAGGTCCCAGATGACTTCAATCCCCCTGAGTATCAATTGTTGACTGAAAATTTCAAAAGCGCTTTGCATGACATCGTTGACCTGGACCTTTTCAAAATCCAAGTCGGACTTGCGCGCAAATTGTCGCATGTGATTGATGATTTTGGTGGCGCGATCGACATTGCCATCAATCTTGTTTAAAAGCTTTATTAATGTTTCGCTGCCGATGGGTTCCTTTTTGTTTAGCTTTTTAATCGAAAAGCTGCTGGCGGTTTTAATGACCGATAGGGGTTGGTTGAGCTCGTGGGCGACACCGGTTGCCATCTCACCGAGGGTTGCCATTTTGCTGGCCTGAATGAGTTGCTGCTCGGTTTCAAGCCGCTGGGTTATATCACTGATCGTGACCAAAAGCACCTTTTTGCCCGGGTACTCCGCCGGCGAAATTCGGATATTGACGAATAAGATTTTTCCTTGTTGGTTTAGATGTTTAACCCGGTTAATGACAGCCGATGTCTTTATTTTCGCCTTGTATCGATCTTTTTCGTCGGGCGCGAAAAGATCCAAAAATGAACCGTGAATGACCGCATATTTGCCAAACCCGTAGACGGCTTTGACACTATCGTTGCAGTCGATAATTTCAAGGGAATCCGCATCCAGGACGAACACCGGATTGGGGATGTGGTTAAAAATTTCGTGATATTTCTTTTCTGATTTTTCCAGCTCATCTTCAAGCTGCCGTCGGTGAGTGATATCGACACTCATCTCCATGGCCGCAACAATGTCACCCTGTGCATTGAAAATGGGTGATGTTCTCAACATCCAATGCATCAATGTGCCGTCTTTATCGATGCCCGTTTCTTCACCATAATGGATTTGACCGTCGTTAAATGTGTGTTCAACCGGGCAATTTAAACATTTCTCTTTTCGGCTTTTATAGGCTTCATAGCAGTACTGGCCCGGGCGGGAATCAAACCGCTCGGCGAATTCACGATTGAATCTGAGCAACTTGAAATTCCGATCCTGAACCGTAATGAGGCAGGGTGCCCGTTCAAAAAGGGTCTGGTATTCATTCCTTTGTTTATTGAGTTCAGCCTGCTTTCCGGCAATCTTCTCACTCATCTGCTCGATGGCCCCTGCCAGCTGGCCCATTTCATCGTCCTGTTTTACATCAACCGCGCTGCGATAATCCCCTTTGGCAATCCGTTGGGTGCCGCCGATGAGCTTGCGTATCGGCCGTGTGACAAAGCGCAGTTGAAAAAGAAAGATGATGGCCGATGTCACCAGAAATATGCCTCCGGCCAAAAAGATCGCTCCTCTTTTAGCCAAAAAAAGTTCTGTATCCGTGTCTTCCAGTGAAACAACCACATCGAGCGCTCCCAGGATCTTTTTGTCCTGGGGATGCACGTGACAGGCATCTGTTGCACAGCCTGCTTCATTACAAATGGGGCTGATAATGCCCAGCAGGCGATAACCTTGCTGTGACTTAAATATGCGGGTGCGTTCATCCAGTCCCACTTCAGACAGCGGCGGTTCGGTGCGGTGACAGATATAGCAGGCTTCGTCCTTGATATTGGTTTTGGTCTCGAGCTCAGCCGGTTGGTTTGAAAATTTGATTTGGCCCTCTTTGTTGTAAATTCGAATGGTTTCGATTTCTTTTTGCCGACCGATGTTATTGATAATCTGGTTGATGTCATCCCGTGAATTCAGCATCATGGCGTAATGGGTTCCCAGCTTAATCGTATTGGTTAAACGGTCGGTCCCCGCGACAACATTTTTCATCAGCTTGGTTTCCTGATAATCAATGTTAAAATATGCCCAGGTTGTGATCGTCACTAATAGCGTCAATCCCACCGTTAAAACCAGCTTGGAAGCCAGACTGCGTCGAATTTTTTTAAATAGATTCTTCATTTTTAAACGTCCTGAAAACCTTAACCGACAGCAATATCAATCATTTCAAGCATCTGCTGACTTTTAAAACCCTCCAGGATGGATGCGCTGTTCGGGCAGACCGCTGCACAGGTACCGCACCCCTGGCACATGACGGGGTTAACCCGCACCATTTCATGGTCATCGTCGATTGTGCGGGCGTTGAAGGGGCATGCGTCAATGCATCGTTCGCATAAGCTGCATAGGCTGTGGCGGACGGATGCCACCACTTTTCCGGCCGGTACACGCTCGCGGGCCAATATTCTCAAAGCCCTTTGCGCCGCCGCTTCTGCTGTGGTTATACTTTCGGCGATATTGCGGGGCGAGTGAGCCAGGCCGCAGGCAAAGACCCCTTCTTTTAAAGCATCGACCGGTCTCCACTTGGATTCGGCTTCTTGGAAAAATCCGTCCTGATCAAGGGCTACGCCACACATGTCCACCAGCTCTTGCGGCAGGCTGGGAACGATACCGGTAGCCAATACCAATAGATCCGACTTAATTTGCAGGTGTTGGCCGATGATCGGCTCAAGCACCGTTACGTGCACTCCGTCTTTTGCAGCATGTACGACTGGTTTTTTATCAACACGATACTGTATAAAGATTACATTTGCTTTGCGGGCCTGCGTGTAATACGTCTCACTGAATCCGTAGGCCATCAGGTCCCGATAAAGAATATAAATTGCCATCTGCGGATGGTGCTCCTTGAGATAGAGGGCCTGTTTCAGCGCATTCGCACAGCAAACGCGACTGCAATAATTGCGCGGCTCCTCGCGGGAATCGACACATTGTATCATGACCACCGCACTGAGCTGTTGGGGATCGATGCTGTTGGCCGACAGTTGTTGCTCAAATTCTTTCTGAGTGATAATTGCCGGGCTGGTTTCATATCCGTAGGACGTCGTGACGGCCTCTGTCCCGCCCGTCGCCAAAATGATTACACCATGTTTCAGAGTGAGCGCTGTGTTATCGGGTCCTTCCAGTGTCGTTTCAAAATTTCCGACCTCACCAACGGTATAAACCACCCGCGATTCAGTTCGCAAACTGATCTTGGGATGCTTTTCAACCAGACCACAATTTTGCTCTAACAATGGCTTGGTGGAAAACCCTTCCAGGGATTTCTGTAACCAGGTCAGGTTTCCACCCAAATTTTGTGCTTGCTCCACAAGATCGACTTCAAATCCATGGTCGGCAATAGCCAGGGCCGCCGTCATGCCGGCAATGCCGCCACCGATAACCAGCGCCCTTTGAGTGGTCGGGATGGTGGCCACCGCTTCCGGATTGACCCATTTGAGCTTGGCCAGGCCCGTTTCCAATTTTGAAATAATGCCTTGATAAATGGACTGCTCATCGCTTGATTGCGCTTTATGCAGAGCCCACACTGAATTGAGATCCACCACTTCCATCAGGGCCGGATCCAGCCCCACCTGAACCGCCAACTCCTGGAGTTTACGCTGGTAAACATAGGGAAGACAGGCACCTATCAAAAGACGGTTCGGTTTACTGGTTTGCACCCGCTCTACCAGGCGCTCCCATTCGGTGGCGGTGCAGATCTGCTCCAGAAATTCGACACGTTCAACCAGGGGATCGGCTGTCAGGTGTTGGGTCACTTCGTGAGGGTCGACCCATTGCAACAACCGCTCCCCGCAGGAACAAACCATCACCAGGATTCGGGGGGACTCCCGCATGACTTCAGCTGCAGCAGTAGCAGGTGGCGACTCCAAAGCCAGGCTGCCTCCGGCGGCGTGGATCACGCGCGAGGCGTTTAATGCGGCCGCCGAGGCCTGGGTAACGGAATCACTGATGTCTTTAAGGCCGGCAAAAGATCCGCCCAATAAAATTCCGCTCTGATGGGTGCGTGTCAGCGAAAAAGGCTCGATTTGCCCGAATCCCCATTGATTTTTTTCAATGCCTAACATCTCCACCAGTTCCGGAATGCCTTCAGCCGGCCGCTGACCAACGCTGAGAATCACCATATCAAAGGACGTCTCATGGGATTGGCCGGAGATATCCACACTTCGCAAAGTAAGATCACCACTGTTGGCGTGCGGCACCACCGAGTGGACCCGCCCTCTTTCAAAACGGATACCGTGAACCGTTTCGGCCTTGTCCCGATAGCGCTGAAAGGATTTATCGAAGGTGCGCATGTCCATATAGAAAATGGTGGCCTCCAGATCCGGATGAATCTTTTCTTTGGCCACCATCGCTTCCTTGATGGCAAACATGCAGCATATGTTCGAGCAAAAATCGGCCTCCATCTGGATATCACGCGACCCCACACATTGGATCCAGGCTAATCGCCGAACCGGCCTGCCATCCGACGGGCGCGCCAACCGACCTGCATTCGGTCCTGTACCACTGAGCATGCGCTCAAACTCCAGGCTGGTCACCACGTTTGGATAGGTTTTGTAACCGAAGGTGTTTTTGCCTGTGGCCGGGTCAAAAAAGCGGGTACCACCACACAGCACCAGGGCGCCGACTTCGATCTGTCGTCCTTCAGCCACGGCAAAATCATGGTATATCTGCAACACCATGGGCACTAAAGATTCGGGGTCGAAAGGTTTGATCAGATAATCCAAAGCACCGATTTTCATGGCTTCGACGGCAGTCTCCACTGTGGCATAAGCGGTCATCATAATGACATTTATTTCCGGAAGGATCTCCCTGGCCTTTTGCAGGACCTCTACACCATCCATTTCCGGCATCTTGATATCCAGCAGCATCAAATGATACGCCTGCTTTGCCAATTGATCGAGGGCTTCCGGTCCGGATGCGGCCATATCGACTGAAAAGCCCTCTTCTTGCAGCCATTCTTTAAGAGAATCGCGCACAACGAGTTCGTCATCGACGACCAGAATATGAAATTGTCGGCGTTCCTCTGCGGGCAAATGAATCGCCCCCGTCGGGCAAGCCTCTACACAGGCGCCGCAGCGCGTACAGGCAGCAAAATCAATCACATATGGATTGGGAATGGCATGCGGGACCGGCAAATAGATGGCCTTGCGCATGCTGAGGCCGGCATTAAAATCATCCGGGACGTCCACCGGACAGACGTCCACGCAATCACCGCATCCCGTGCATCGCTCCGGATCGACCCAGTTTGGATGCTGCTTGAGCGTTACCTGATATTGACCGGCTTCACCTTCGATGGCGGCCAGATCTGTGGATAGAAGAATATCGATGTTTTCGTGAAACAGGCCTTTGCGCAGACAGTATTGGGAGCTTGCGTCCCGATCGACCAGGGGCAGCATCTTGCACATGCCACAGCGATCGGTGGGAAACTGGTAATCCAACTGGCTCAGAATGCCCCCTAAATGGGCAGAGCGGTCAATCAGGGTCACTCCGTAGCCGTATTCGGCCAGATCCAATGCGGCCCGGATGCCGCTTATGCCAGCCCCCACAACCAGCGCTTTACCGATTTTTCTGCTCATGAAGTCCTCCGGTCAGTGACAACACAGATAGGGAATTATCACCCATTCTGTGTCCAGCTATAATGATGAGTCTCAAATCGAAAACCCGTCCTTGAATGCAATCATGCATTCCGCCTTTAACCTTCTGCTTTCACTTCTCAGGCGCCGTAAACTGCTACTTCCTTTAGATCCTCTTTTAAGTATTCGCGTTCATTTTCACCGAGGATGCCCATTGCCAGACAGATGATTGTCCACAGATGGACCACCCCATATCCGCCTCCGTAATGCTCGCTGAGCTCGTGAATTTGAGCATGGCAGTTGTGGCAGCCGGCAATGCAATAGTCCGCCCCAGTGACCTGGATCTGGCTGTCTTTTAAACGACCGTATTGCAGACGCGCCTCTTTATGTCCGGATTGCAAAAATCCGCCGCCGCCGCCACAGCAATAATTATTGGACCGGTTCGGGTGCATATCGATAAAGTTTTCCTCTCCCACGACCGTCTTGACCACAAAACGCAGATCTTCGGCAATCGGATCCCCGAAGCTTTTACGCACGATCTGGCACGGATCCTGAACGGTAAATTTAATTTTCAAATCTTGGTTCCAGTCGGAATTGACCTTCAGCTTTCCTTCCCGAATCCATTGGGCATAATATTCGTAAATGTTTTTCACCTTAAAATTGTGGGCAATGTCGAATTTTTTCAGTCCTGCCAGGACTGAGAAAGTGACATGCCCTCATTCGGTATTAAGAAATATCTTACAGCCCAGATCATCCGCCTGTTTCGTGGCAATGCGGGTGACGTGCTCCCAGTTTTCATTGTCGGCCAGAAACATACAGTAGTTTTCGCCGGCCCATCCTTTGCTGCCGTAAGTCCAGTCGGCGCCCACCAGGTGGAGAATTTTCCACAACGGCACCAGCTCATCGGGCTCGGTAACCGGTTCCCGGGAATTCTGGTTTAAGAAGAAATAAGCGCCTTTTTTATCAATCGGTGCCTGCATTTCGGCAAAATCCGGTTGGGCCTCCTGATATTCTTCGAGGACATCTTCCACCACGAAGGTGAAATCTTCCGGCGATGCCCCCATGGCGCTGCAGCTGTCATTGCGCAAGGCCATATCGCATGAACCCAAAATGCCCTTCGGCCGCTCTTCTCTGGACCAGCTGCTACGCACATTGTACATTAGCTGCGGGATATCGATTTTCATGGGACATACGTAAATGCACCGCTGACACATGGTGCACATCCAGGCCCAATCCGATTTCATAATTTCATCGTCCAGCCCAAGGGCCGCCATCCGTAGAAATTTACGCGGATCCATTCCTGCCAATCCGGTGGCCGGACAACCTGAAGAGCAGGCGCCACACGTCAGGCAAAGATTCAAATTACCGCCTTCCGGCAGGATTTCCATCACCTTTTCCATGAAGGTGCTTTTCTTTTTGCCGCCAAGCTTGATGATAGCGGTAGACATCGTTTCCTCCGTTGATTTTTGTTAAAAGCCGCTTCAACTGTTCACGTTCAACACTTTCTCTGCTTCTGCTTCATCGAGCCGCTTCTCAATTTTTTATCCCCACCACTTCGGGGAACTCGTCCTCCCTAAAGACCGACAGGGGTGGGGCTTCTTCGAGGCTGCGACCGGCCTCATAGTCAAATGCCCGCTGCGTATCCTGCGCAATGGTGCGGAACAGCTCCATTACCGGAATATCGTTCGGGCAGGCATTAGAGCATTGGCCGCAGCCCACACAGGCTGTGCTCATATGTGTCAGGCGTGTCATATGGTAAAAAACGGTATCGGTCGGCATCTTGATGATGCCCTTGCGGCTGGCCCATCGTAAATACTGGGTCGGCTCATGGTTGAAGACATCGGTCAAAAATACGCATTCCTTGCAATAGCACACCGGGCAGGCCACACGGCAGTTGTAGCAGTTGACACAGGTGGCAAAGTAGGCCGATATTTTTTCGACACTATCGGTGGCTTCACGCGTGCTGGCGAACATCTCATCACGGTAGGCTGTGCACCGCTTGACCAACTCATCAACAGCACCCTGGCGCGCGGCAGGCGCTTTGATGGCAGACAGATTCAACTGGGCGAGTAGATCCTGACCGGTTTCGGTTTGAGATTGGATCAAAATCTGGTTGTCGACATCCATTCCAAACAGCCCGATGATCACATCGGCACCGGTGGCCACCGGATATTCACAGGCCTTACACGCCGGTGCCAGATCTATCCCGTCAATCGGCCCGTCATTGCCGCCCGTTACGTGTTGGTAGAATTTCAGCGTCGCATCGTCTCCTTGCTGTTCAATAAAGCGAAAATAATCTTTGTTCTGGAATGCGCCCAGACAGTCCATGCCGATCAGCACAACCTCATCTGTGCGGCCCTGCTTGAGTTTGACAAGTTCTACAAAGGCCCGAATCTCGCAGGGGCGCATAACCGCGGCAATTTTGGCGCCTGTGGGCTTGCGGGTTAGACGGGAAACAATTTTGGCTGCATTCATGGAAAAAGCCGGTGCCAGAGGGTCAACCGCATCGAGGTGAGCCGGATCTGTTACCAGAGTGGGCATGACCATGTTTTTCATCGGCAGATAGTGAGGCACCAAAATGGCCTCAATTTGCTCGCTTGCGAGAATATCCCCAAAAAAACCGCGAAGCGCACCCAGCAGGTCCTTTTCTTTCACATCAATTTTTGTTGTCATTGCCATGTGTTCCTCCAGTCTGAGTATTCGGTGCGGGGTACCCCTGTTTCTCGGGGCTTCGCTGGGTTATTCGACCGACAAACACCGGATGTCAGTCAACCAGTGTTAGATGACCATCTTCAACTTTGCCTGGCTGGGCCCCAGATCCTTGATTTGTGCGACCAGATCCCGCATGATCTCGGCAAAAAGAACCCCATCGCTGGCCCCAATCCAGGTCAATCTTAACCGCTCCTGCTCGAAGCCGAATTGCGGCAGGATCTCTTTCAGCAGCTTAATGCGTCGCCGCGCTTTAAAATTTCCGTTGATATAGTGGCAATCACCGGGATGGCAACCACTGACCAGCACACCATCAGCACCTTCCAAAAATGCTTTTATGATGTACTGGGGGTCAACCATGCCGGTGCACATAACCCGAATGCTTTTTATATTGGGCGGGTATGACAGACGCGAAGTGCCCGCCAAGTCCGCAGCAGTATAGGTGCACCAGTTACAAAAAAAGCCCACGATGGTCGGTTCAAACTCGCTCATCTGATAACTCCTTTCTAACCGGCTAGTAATCCGTCGATTTCCTCAAAAATCTGATTGTCGGTAAAGTGCCGAACCTTGGCAGCCCCGCTGGGGCAATAGGAGGAGCAACTGCCGCAACCTTTACACACCGCTTCGTTTACCTCGCTAACCCCTCTCAACTCATTGAACTCGATGGCCGAGTAGGCGCACAGCCCGATACAGACCTGGCAGCCAACGCAGATGTCCGCATCGATCGACGAAATCATCGGTGCCACTGCAACCTCGCCAGATGCGCTGAGCGCCAGTGCTTCGGCTGCCGATCCTTTCGCCTGCGCAACAGTGTCCGGAATATCCTTGGGCCCTTGGCAGGCGCCGGCCAGGAACACACCGCTTGAAGGTGTCGATACCGGCTCCAGTTTGGGATGCTCTTCCTGAAAAAAACCGTCAGCGCCAATGCTGATCCCAAAGGTGCGCGACACGACGTTGGCGTCTGAACGCGCCTCCATGGCAGTGCAAAGGATCACCATTTCCACCGGAACCTCTATCATTCTGTCCGAAAGCGTATCCTCGGCCGTAACCGTCAAGATGCCGTTTTTTTCTTCTACCCGGGCCGCCTTACCACGAACCATTCGCACCCCCTCGCTTTGGACGCGCTTGTAAAACTCCTCGTAGCCTTTACCAAAGCAACGCATGTCGATATAAAAATTGTAGACCTCCGTATCATGTCCGCACTTGTCTTTGAGCAGATGTGCATATTTAAGCGCGTACATACAGCAAGTGCGCGAGCAGTACTCATGGTGGTTGATATCGCGGCTTCCGATACAATGCAGAATGGCCACGCTCTTGGGTGGCTCGGTGAACGTGAGGCGGTCGTTGGGATCCCGTTTCAGGAGTTTGCCGCCCGTCGGCCCGGTGGCATTCGAAAGCCGCTCGAACTCCAGATTCGTGAAGACATTGGCGTATTTGCCGTAGCCGTATTGCTGCAGCGGTGAGGGATCGAGCGCATCGAAGCCGGTGGCCACGATGATTGAACCCACCTCGATTTCTTCGATTGCATCCGTCATGTCATGATCGATGGCATCGGCTTCACAGGCGCTCACGCATAGCTTGCATTCACAGCATCCACCGCAATCCACGCAGCGGGACGCCTCCTTTTTGGCCGCTTCTTCCGAAAAATTTTGGTCAACCTCAGCGAAATTAGCTGAGCGCTGCGCGGGATCCAGATGTTTCGATACCACCCGGGGCGCCTTTTCAGTCTCTGGCGCAATTTTCTGCCAGTCTGCTCCCGGCGGCTTCTCGTTTGCCAATTCTTCAGCATACTGATCCAGATCCGCCTTGTCGATAAAGCGTTGGATGGCCGCCACCGCCTTGTGGCCTGCCGCCACGGCTTCAATAACCGTTGCCGGCCCGGTGACGGCATCACCGGCGGCAAATACATCGGGCACGCTGGTTTGAAGCGTGTGGGGATTGACCTTG
>JASFJF010000028.1:0-19117 GCA_050122255.1 Desulfobacterales bacterium | reverse complement strand
CTGCTAATGTGTACTCCAGCGCAAGGATTCGACCAACCGTAAGGCGTCGCAAGGGTTGACAGCGCTCAATGTCTTGGAATATCCTTGCGCTACTGCTTATGCGATTAAAGGAGGTCAGCGATGTCTAGAAAATTTGCACCAATTGTCTTGAGTTTGTCCCTTTTATTTGTATGCTCATGTGTCTCAAAAAGCAAATATGTAGAACTTGAAAATCAGATGAGTAAAACCCAGGCCCAACTGATAGAAGAGAACAAGGGCCTCGCGGAGCAGAATGCGCAACTTAAACGTGATTTGGAAAAAGAAAGAACAACTGTTGCGGTTCAAAAAAAGGAACTTTCAGAATTAGACCAACAGCGTCAGGAAATAGAAAGCAATCTCAAAGCGCAGATTGCCAATAAGGACGTCCGTATACAGGAAATCGAGGGAAAATTAATGGTGACCTTTGTCGATAAGATTCTGTTTGATTCCGGCAGTGTCAAAATCAAACCAGAGGGCCAGGAAGTCATATTGAGATTGGCCGAATCATTTAGAGACAAGCAAGGTCAGATGATTGTCGTGCAGGGCCACACAGATGATGTCAAAATCGGTGGCGCCTTGCTCAATCGGTTTCCAACCAACTGGGAATTGTCGGCTGCCAGAGCTACAGCTGTCGTGCGGTTATTGCAGGATAAGGGAGAAATCGATCCCACCCGATTAACGGCCAGTGGGTTCAGCTATTATAAACCGGTGGCTCCTAACGAAACCGAGGAGGGGCGCAGACAAAACCGCAGAATTGAAATTATGCTGATGCCCGTGCGCTAACAACAGCAGCTAACTAAACAGCATTGTCGCTAAAGGGCATTTTTGATTTCGGCGGCAATGCGTGCGGCCGCGTGGACGGGATTTTTTGCGTCCCTGATTGGCCGTCCAATAACCAGATAATCGGCGCCGGCACGGATGGCTTCGGCCGGAGTGGTTATCCGACGCTGATCGTCTTCAGCCGTCATCGTCCAGGCTGGCCGAATTCCCGGTGTCACTGCTAAAAAATCCGGGTCAATTGCATCCTTGATCCGGCCGGCCTCAAGCCCCGAGCAGACAACACCGGTGCAGCCGGCTGCATAGGCAGCACCCGCCTTGCGCGTAACGGTCAACAGCAGGTCCTTGTACAAATTCTGGCGATAGCCGGCTGATTTTAAATCTTGCGCCGAAACACTGGTTAAGAGCGTAACGCCCAGAATTCCCACCTTGCCGCCACCCCCTTCGACCGCCGCAGCCAACATCCGTGGGTTCTCGCCCACATGAACCGTGGCAAAGGCAACACCCATATCGGCAATACGGGCCATGGCCCGTCTGACCGTCGCCGGTATATCGTGCAGCTTTAAATCCAGAAACACCCGGGTCCGGGTCTGTGAATGGATGAAGCCGATAATATCAGGGCCTGCCTGAATGAAGAGTTCCAGCCCGACCTTGAACAGCCCAACGCTGCCGTCTAACAGTTCAATATATTTTCTGGCATCTTCGGCTGTGGCCACATCCAGGGGAAAAATGATGCGGTCTTTTGCGTCTTTCATGATAAATGCCATCGCTTCAGATTGGTTTAGGAACCCCCATACTGCTGCTTCATCCAGCGCTGATAGTGCGCGCCGGTTTTAACCTGATCCACCCAGGCCTGATGATCGAGGTACCATTCGATCGTTTTTCGGATTCCACTGTCAAATGTCTCCTGCGGCAACCAGCCCAGTTCGTCAGTCAATTTACTGAAATCGATGGCATAGCGCAGGTCATGGCCGGGTCTGTCTTTAACAAATGCAATCAGCTCGCGGCGCGGAGCTGCACCGGCGCGCGGCACCAGTTCATCGAGCAGATCGCAAATGTGCCTGACCAGATCGATGTTCGCCATTTCACACTGACCGCCAATGTTGTACATTTGACCCCGGGTCCCTGCCTGCATGATTTTCCAGATTGCCTGACAGTGATCGGCTACATATAGCCAATCCCTCACATTTCGCCCCTCACCATACACAGGCAACAATTTGCCCTCAAGCGCATTTAGGATCACCAGCGGGATCATTTTTTCAGGAAACTGATAGGGACCGTAGTTGTTTGAACAATTGGAAATTGTCACCGGCAGGCCGTAGGTTTTGAAATATGCTCTGACCAGATGATCCGAGGACGCTTTGGAAGCCGAATAGGGACTGTTGGGGCGGTAAGGCGTTTGCTCGGTGAATTGACCGTGCATGCCCAATGAGCCATAGACCTCATCAGTGCTGACATGGTGAAACAATTTCAGTTGATCTTTGTATTGGCGGGCCAATTCCAGCAGACGGAAGGTACCCTCAATATTGGTTTTGATGAACGCATCCGGCTCTGCAATCGAACGATCGACATGGGATTCGGCAGCAAAATTACAGATGGCATCCACAGCGTAACGATCAAATATGGCCGCCATCGACCGGGCATCACAAATGTCGGTTTTTTCAAATATGTAGCGCTTTGCATATTTTTTTTCAGCAGCTACCAGATTATCCGGGTTGCCGGCGTAGGTCAATTTATCAACATTAATAATTCGCCCGTTAAAATCGGCATTTGACAGCACATGGTAAATAAAATTCGTGCCGATAAAGCCGCAGCCACCGGTAACCAGTATGTTTTGCATCGTATTCCCTACTTCTGCTGTGAAACCTTTCTGGAAAATTTGGGGTCTATATAGCAATCAGGGTTTCAGGTGTTAGTCCGGCGGTTCAGAGTTCAGAGGTACAAGGTTCAGGGGTTCATTGGCTACTGGCTTCTTGCTGCTGGCTAATTGCTTTTAGCTGATCTCAAGTAATTACCCGCTTTCTGCCGGAAGCCAGAGACCCGATGTCCTAACCTCTGAACCTATGAACGGTGAACCTTTGAACCTGAACACTGAAACCTGAAACCTTTATTTTCTGCATACCTTATATGAATATGATGGTAAAGTAAATTTACTTCCCCGAATAAGACATGGCCATATTTCTGTTGAAACAATTGACTTTATAATGATATATGGTAAATTTGTAATATTTACGGATAAATATCTAAGACAGTCACTCTGGATGGTGAGAAGCCAAAGCCTGATGCCCGCAAAAAACCGATACCACGTAGCAGCCGGAAGCTACCGGGTTGACACCCGCAAACCGGTGGTCCTTGAAGCCTACCTGGGAACCTGTGTCGGCGTGGCGATTTATGACCATGTAGCCGGCGTCGGTGGCCTGATTCATTTACTGTTGCCCGAGCCAGCGACTGCGAGCAGCAGTTTTCAAGCGGAAAAATACGCATCTACCGGATTTCCGCCTTTTGTTCAGTCCTTATACGATCAAGGGGCTACAGCCGAAAATATCAAAGCCTGCATCGCCGGTGGCGCTCTGGTGGGTCCCGTAAACGATACCGATTTTGAAATGGATATTGGCGGACGGACCGCCGAACGTGTCATGCAGCTGATAAAGGCGGAGCACATACAGGTAGATAAGCTGGAAACCGGCGGTTTCTTCACTTGCCGACTTGAGTTGGACCTCGAAACAGGCGATTTTTTAATCGAACCGACAGGATCCGACAAGCTTGCATCCGATGTCGATGCAAAGGTACCGCAATCCCGGGAAGTCGGGCGTGCCATTGAAGATTTAAAGCCCATACCCCAAATTGCATTAAAAATTTTACGAATTGTCCACTCAGAGGACTATGAGGTCAAAAATCTAACCGAGGAAATCCGAAAGGATCAGGTCATCAGCGCTAAAACACTGCAGCTTTGCAATTCGGTTATATTTGCCCGTCCCAAAAAGATCGAGTCTTTAGAGCATGCGCTGGTTATGTTGGGGCAACATCTTTTGCTCAAACTGGTCATCTCGGCCTCTTTGAATAGCTATTTCAACCAGATCGGCATGGGCTATTCCCTGTGTAAAGGCGGCATATACCATCACGCGCTCGGCACGGCCGTGATTGCCGAAAAATTGGCCACCCTTACCGGGCAGGCTGAGCCCTCTTCGGCTTATACAGCCGGTCTGTTGCACGATATTGGAAAAGTGGCCCTGGATCAATTCATCCACACCGGCTTTCCGCTTTTTTACAGGGAATGCCATTTGGGCAATCAAAACTTTTCTGAAGTCGAAAAGCAACTACTAGGCATCGATCACACCGAAGTGGGCGCAGAGCTGGCGCTAAAGTGGTCTTTTCCGGAATCACTGGTCGAGACCATTCGGCATCACCATCGGCCCGAAGATGCAAACCGGCACGAAGCTTTGGTCCATATTGTTTACCTGGCCGATCTGCTGATGAGCCGATTTCACACCGGATTGGAGATCGAACGCTTGAGCACCGACAGCCTCGCTTCCCGGTTGGCCGTTATCGGTTTGTCAATTCCTGAATTTCCGAAACTAATCGATCAGATTCCCATTAAAGTGCTGGAGTCATCACCTGAACTGGCGCTGATGTCCGCCTGAGAAGGATAGCGATGAAACCGTACACAGCAGTAAAACAATGAAAATAGATTAACCTCATGACAAAGTCACGAAAGAAAAAATTGTTCCCTATCCAGCCGGATCAGCAGGCGCTTCTGCGTAGGCTGCCAGGTGTAGACTACCTGCTGGATTTGGTCAACCGGCAGGTCTTTGCTGAAAATATCCCGCATAGCGTTGTGGTCGATTCCATACGCCGGGTGATTGATAGCCGACGGAAACAAATCCTCGCCAACAACCCTGCCATCGGACAGGAAAGCGTATCAGATGCACAGATGATCAAGGCCGTAAAACAGTCGGTTCAACAAGCCATGACACCTAACCTGAGACGCACGATTAATGCCACCGGGATTGTGGTGCATACAAATCTGGGCCGTTCGCCGTTGGCCACCCAGGTAATTGACCACCTGGTAACAATTGCCGGCCGCTATTCCAACCTGGAATATGACCTGGTCGCCGGGCGCAGAGGATCGCGCTATAGCAACGTTGAAGAATTGATCTGTGAAATCAGCGGAGCAGAGGCGGCTTTAGCCGTCAACAATAATGCCGGAGCGGTCCTTCTAAGTCTCGACACCCTTGCCAGAGACAAAGAGGTGATCGTCTCACGCGGTGAGCTGGTTGAAATCGGTGGGTCTTTCCGGGTGCCGGACGTTATGGCCAAAAGCGGCGGCATTCTTAAAGAAGTCGGAACCACCAACCGGACGCATCTAAGCGATTACACCAACGCCATTGGCCCACAAACCGGCCTACTGTTAAAAGTCCATACCAGCAACTACAGCGTGGTCGGCTTCACGGCAGAGGTGTCGTTGCCGCAACTCGTGAATTTAGGTGCCGAGCATCAACTACCGGTCATGGAAGACCTGGGCAGCGGCACTTTTATCGATTTTTCAAAATACGGCCTGCTAAAGGAACCCACCGTTCAGGAATCCGTAAAAGCCGGTATGGACGTGATCACCTTCAGTGGCGACAAGCTATTGGGGGGGCCTCAGGCCGGTATTATCGTTGGTAAAAAGAAAATCATCGATGCCATTAAAAATAATCCGATGACACGGGCACTGCGGATCGACAAACTTACACTGACCGCACTGGAAGGCACCCTGCGATTGTACCGCGATGAGGAAAAGGCGATCCGCCTGATTCCCACCCTGCGCATGATCATGCTTCCATTGGCTGAGATTCAGAACCGTGCCCGGGGCCTTGCCGATCGCCTGAAGCAAATCGGTGGGTCTCGGCTGCACATCCAGCTTCTAAAGCGTGCCTCCAAAACCGGCGGCGGCGCACTACCCCTTATAGAGCTTCCCAGTTTGTGCCTCGGCCTCCAGGTGGATGGCCTATCACCCAACGCTCTGGAGAAGATGATGCGATCCAACGAACCGCCCATTATCGGCCGAATCGAAGACGACATGTTCGTGATGGATCCCCGAACAATTCAGCAAGATGAGTATCCTGTGATTGTAACTGCATTTGAAAATCGGTTAATGAAAGCCTGATATGCGAAAAGATCAAGTTGAACTCTACCACCACCGGGAATCGACGCGGCACTTCCTGCACGCCAAAGCAGAAGCAGATAACCTGCACAAAAAAAGAATTCAAGTCCCTGCGAGCATTCAAAAGGCGATTCAATCCATTTATCCCGATCTGCTGATGGGGCCGGCTTTTTTAGATCACGCCTTGGCGCAGTTAACCCCGGCTGGACAGTTCGCCGGTATGGCTTTCCAGATCGATGACGATCTTGGCACTGAACCAAAGAAACCCAAAATTGAACCGGCAGAAGCGCATAAAAGTGCGGCCAAATTATTTAACAATTTTTGCAAAAAACATAAGGGCATCTGGGGGCTGCTAAACCAGGGGTTGTTCGGCGCCTTTTTTTCTCAAAAAAATGGCAATCTTTGCTTCAAACTCGTGCAGCAATTTCAGCAATCATCAAAAAAGAAAGCCGCTTTAACTGTCAGTGCCGGCATCGCTGAATATCCATCGCTTCATTATCAACCGGCCGATGTTATTTCCAACGCCCTCAAGGCCTTGGATCATGCCGCCTTTTTAGGGCCGAACAGCGCCGTGATCTTCGATGCCGTAAGCTTAAACATCAGTGGCGATAAGCTTTTTGAAAATGGCGATATCAATGGTTCCATTATAGAGTTTCTACAGGCCCTCAAAATGGATCCAGCTAACATTAATGTTCACAACAGTCTGGGCGTATGCTATGGCCTTTTAGGCGAATACGAAAAGGCTGAATCGGAATTTAAGTCCGCCGTTAAATTGGATCATGCCGAGGTCATGGCTTGGTATAATATGGGTTTTATCAAAATGTTGAATGGAAACCGTCATCAAGCACTTGATCTTTTTTTTAAAGCCAACGCGATTAATCAGGACGTGTTCGAAGTCAACTTTCAAACCGGTAGATTATTGATGGAATTAAACCAGCCTGAAAGCGGCAAAAAATTTCTGAAACGCGCCGCTGCTCTGGACCCGGCTTCCGGTGCCGTGTATCGGTATCTGGGCGAATGTTATACCCAAATCGGCAAAGTTGACGCAGCCGTCGCCGCTTACAAAAAGGCCATCCGACATAACCCCAGTGATGCCGCCTCATTATCGGCCATGGGATGTTTGTTCGCCGAGCAGGAAGAAAATCCGGACATTGCCCTGGTGTTCTGCCAGCAAAGCATTCAACTTGCCCCTCAAAACGGACTTTTCCGATATCGACTGGGCCAGCTTTACCACAGACAAAACCGCCTGGAAGATGCTTTAGAAGAATTTAAGCAAGCCCAGCGTCTTGGCAAAGATGCATCCGATCTGATATTGGAAATCGAAAAAAAATTACGGCCCGAGACCTCACGCTCTACCGGTTAAATGGGATAGCGCGATGCAAAAACTGATTCAGCAGCAGCTTGAAGAAAGTCTTCAGGTCAAGCGTCAATGTATTGAAAAACACATCGATACAATTCTTCTGGCAGTTGAAAAAATAGCTGCCTGTGTCGATGGCGGCAATAAAATTCTTATTTTTGGAAACGGCGGCAGCGCGGCGGATGCACAGCACCTGGCTGCCGAATTTGTCAACCGCTTTAAAATTGAACGCCCTCCCCTGGCGGCCATTGCCCTGACAACCGACACCTCCATTCTTACCAGCATTGGAAACGACTACCGATTTGATGATATTTTTTCCAAACAGATCGAGGCACTCGGTAAAAAAAAGGATATCGCATGGGGCCTCAGCACCAGTGGAAATTCTAAAAATATCCTACAGGCAATCAAAGCAGCCAATGATAAAGAGTTATTTTCCATCGGCTTTACCGGCCGCGGCGGCGCTCTTGCCAAATGTGCGAAATTAGTGTTCTCAGCGCCTTCCGACGATACAGCCCGGATTCAGGAAGCCCATATAACCTTAGGCCACATTATCTGCGACCTGGTTGAACGCAGACTGTTTGCGTAAAGATAGCAACGGCTGACCGTTATCCCGTTTGCGGTTAACCGGTAATTGTAACCCCGGGTCGAGAGAAGACATTATGCCAAAAAAAATCAAACCATTGGATCTGGGTCAGGTTAAGACGTGTAAATTGTCGCAGCGCAGCAGCAAGCTGAACACGGTTGACTTTGCCAGGACCTGGCAGCAGGGTGGCGCTTTAAAAGATTTTGTGAGCGGTTTACCGGATATTTTAGCCGCCGCCGACTTGAAAACGGTTGTCAGTGTCCTGGCCGCTGCTGTGCGCACGAACAAGACCGTCATTGTGGGAATGGGCGCGCATGTGATCAAAGTGGGCCTGAATCCGGTGGTCATCGATTTGATGGAGCGCGGTATTGTGCATTGTGTGGCTTTAAACGGCGCCGGTATCATTCACGATCTTGAACTGGCCATGGCCGGGCATACTTCAGAAGATGTTGCCGCCACCATTGATGACGGTTCCTTTGGCATGGCTGATGACACTGCCATTTTTTTGGAAGCTGCGCTGAGAAATTCACAGCCGGATGCAAAAGGGCTGGGACAGGCCGTCGGGCAGGCAGTTGCACAACAAAATTTGCCGCACAGCCAAATTAGCATACTGGCCGCCGGCTTTCGACTGGGAATTCCGGTCACCGTACATGTGGCCATTGGAACGGATATTATTCACATGCACCCGCAATTTGACCCTGCGCGCTGCGGTGAAGCCAGCCACTATGATTTTCGCCTATTTGCAGCTATGGTGGCCCGTCTTCAAAAAGGCGTTTACTTGAACGCGGGATCTGCCGTCGTCTTACCGGAAGTTTTTTTAAAAGCCCTTACCTTGGCGCGCAACTTGGGTCATACTTTAGATGAATTCACCACCGTCAATTTGGACTTCATTCGGCATTATCGCCCCATCACCAATGTGGTTGATCGACCGACAGCCAGAGGTGGCGTGGGGATAAACCTCATCGGCCATCATGAAATCATGCTGCCATTGATTGCTGCCGGGGTAATCGAACAGCTTGGAGGTTGACAGGCTTCGGCATTTCATGTTTATTAACGTTTTCTGGTTGATTTCACTACACAGATGATTATTAATCTTTTGAAAACGTTGCCGTAAAAAAATGCACCGGGAGTTTGTTATGCCGATTTATGAATATCATTGTAAAAACTGCGACCAGGATTTTGAATATCTGGTTTTTGGCAGCGATGAGCCTGACTGCCCTTCCTGCAAAAGTAAAAAAGTATCCAAATTGATGTCTCCCTGCGGTTTTATCTCTAAAGGCAGCGGCGGCGAAACCGTTTCCAGTTCGGCCGGGGCATCTTCCTGCAGTGGTTGTGCAGCATCAAGTTGTGCCGGCTGCAGCCATTAAGCAAGATGGACCGTCCCATCAGAATCGGAACCCGCGGCAGCAAATTGGCGCTGTGGCAGGCCAACTGGACCAAATCCATTCTCGAAGCCAAATTCCCATCAACCCTCATTGAGCTGAACATCATCAAAACACAGGGGGACAAGATTCTGGATGTGCCCCTTGCCAAAGTTGGCGGAAAGGGCCTTTTTGTAAAAGAAATTGAACAGGCGCTGCTGGCCGAGCGCATTGACATTGCGGTCCACAGCATGAAAGATATGCCGGCTGACATTCCACAGGGACTGTCCATCGGCGCTATTCCCGAACGGGAAAACCCGGTTGACGTGTTCATATCGCGCAGTGGTGTGCCATTTAAAGAACTGCCTGCTGGCAGCGTTATCGGCACCAGCAGCTTGAGACGCGGCGCCCAACTGCGGCATACCCGGGCGGATATTGTTATCCGGTCCATACGCGGGAATCTGGATACGCGCCTAAAAAAACTCGAAACTGAACATTTTGATGCCCTGGTGCTGGCGGCTGCAGGTATCAGGCGACTCAACCTTGAACATCGGATTACCGAGTACCTGGACGCCACTGTTATGCTACCGGCGATCGGCCAGGGGGCGCTGTGTGTTGAGACCCGAAAAGACGATCCAACCGTTGGGCCGCTGGTGGCCGCCATGGACCACGCGCCCACCCGTGCGATTGTCAGCGGGGAGCGTGCCTTCCTCAAGCGGCTTGAAGGCGGCTGTCAGGTACCCATCGCCGGTCATGGCACCATTAAAAATAAAACGTTTACACTGGCTGGATTGGTTGCCGATATTGATGGTGCCAAGGTGATCAAAGCAGAAAAAAGCGGGCCGGTCGAATCCGCTGAAACCATTGGCATTGCTCTGGCTGAAGAACTTCTGGACAGAGGGGCGCTTCAAATCCTGGAAAAACTCAAAACCACGTCAATTGAAAACGATGAAAGCTAAAGTCTATCTGGTCGGTGCCGGGCCCGGTGATCCGGGTCTGATCACTGTCAAAGGCAAAGAATGTATCAAAAAAGCCGATGTTATTATCTATGACTATCTGGCCTCCCCTGCCCTGTTAAAAGATGCGGCCAAATCGGCCGAAGTGATCTATGTGGGTAAAAAGGGCGGCGATCATACGCTTTCACAGGATGAGATCAACAGCCTGCTGGTGGATAAGGCCCGCTCCGGGGGGATTATTACCCGCCTTAAAGGCGGTGACCCGTTTATATTCGGCCGCGGCGGTGAGGAGGCCGAGGCTCTGATAAAAGCTGGCATCCCGTTTGAAGTCGTGCCGGGTGTTACTTCCGCGATAGCAGCTGCAGCTTATGCCGGCATCCCGTTGACCCATCGTGGCTTAACTTCCACCCTGGCTTTTGTGACCGGCCATGAAGATCCGACCAAAGAAGAAACCAGCATTAACTGGTCATCCCTGGCCAGCGGCATCGGAACCCTGGTATTTTTCATGGGCGTTAAAAACCTGCGCGACATAACCGAGCGCCTTTTAGCGCATGGCAAATCGACGGACACACCGGTTGCTTTGATTCGATGGGGCACGACGCCACGCCAGAAAACGGTAACCGGAACACTGGCCACAATCGCTGACAAGGCCCGCTCTGCTGGCCTGAAGGCGCCGGCTATTATTGTCATCGGCGATGTCGTCGATTTGCGTCAATCGCTGAAATGGTTTGAAGATCGGCAGCTGCTGGGCAAACGCATCGTCGTGACCCGGGCGCGTCGGCAGGCCAGCGACCTGGTCAACCTGCTGACGGATCTGGGCGCTGAATGCCTCGAGTATCCGACCATTGAAATCATACCGCCCCAAAACACCCGCCCCTTAAAACAGGCGGTCGCCAACCTGTCTGCCTACGACTGGATTGTCTTTACCAGCGTAAATGCGATCGGCTTCTTTTTCGAGCACCTTTTTGCGGCCGGTAAAGACGCCCGTGCCCTGGGCCATCTGAAAACAGCCGCCATCGGCCCAGCCACCGCCGCCCGCCTGTTAGAATTTGGTGTGACCAGTGATATTGTGCCGGAAACCTACCGGGCGGAATCCGTGGTGGCCGCATTCAAAAAAGAAAAATTGAACAATAAAAAGATTCTGCTGCCGCGCGCCAGAGAAGCCCGCCCAATTTTACCTCAGGAGCTGAATAAAATGGGTGCTAAAGTAGATGAAATTCCGGTCTACGAGACCCTCAAGGCAGTCGAAAACATCGCTGACCTTGTTCAACAGCTCAAAGACAAACGCGTGGATATGATCACCTTTACCAGCTCATCCACCGTTAAAAATTTTAAAGCCCTGCTACCGGTAAAAGACTTTGCTGTCCTTATCCAGGACGTCACCATTGCCAGCATCGGCCCGATTACAAGCAATACCGCCATTGAGTTGGGCTTCGACGTCCATATCACCGCTGAATCCTACACGATACCTGGATTGGTCGACGCTATTTTAAAGTATTTTCAAAACGAATAGTGCCTGAATATTTCTACATCAATCCAGCAATTTATGCTATCAGCCATCTGCTTGGAAAAATTGTATATACGATTGCGATAGCCAGAAAATAATTAAATTTCAAATATTTATCATCACCTCTCATCCATCTGCACTATGATTATACAGGTTAAATTTTGATGAAATGTTGACCTCAGCTCTGAAATAGGTGTAATTTAGTTTACTTTTACACGATAAAAGGTACGGCAATGAATAATTTTCTCGAACAATTACCAGGTCTTGTTGGCCAAATAAGATCTCTGCGGGAAATCATTATCACCAATATCGTTTTGATCGGGCAAACACCTGCGCCGACTTTCAGAGAAAAAAAACGCAGTAAATTGTTCATGGAACGCCTGGCTGAGTTCCAGGTGGATGAAATCACCACCGATGGTTATCGCAACCCGATTGGCATCATTCGCGGAACAGATGCCAGTAAGCCGCCCATTTTTGTGCTGGCCCACATGGATACCTTTTATGAAAAGGACCAACCGCTCAATTACATGATCAAAGCAGACACGATCACCGGCGCCGGTCTATTAGACAATTCATTGGGCGTGGGTGTCATCACTTCTTTGCCGGTCATATTAAAAGAATTGGGGATTCAATTTGAATCCGATATCGTGCTGGCCGGTACTATCCAGTCCATTGGTAAAGGCAACTTGCGGGGTGTCAGACATCTGTTAAAAACGTGGCCCACCCCCATCAGGGGCGGCGTGTGTGTCGAAGGTATTGAACTGGGCCGGCTCAACTACTACTCAGATGGAATGATCCGCGGCGAAATCGGCTGCACGATTCCCGACGAAAGCAGCCGCCTGAGCGAATACACCCCCAATGCGATTATCATCATAAATGAGGTCATCAACGAAATATTGAATCTGAAGCTCTCCCAGCGGCCCCGGTCTCGAATTGTAATCGGTCGTATCAATGGGGGTGCCAATCATGGACGCTTGGCTCCTGAGGCAAATCTGGGATTCGAGATACGCAGCGACTCTTATAAGGTCGTCAAAGCCCTTTTCAGTGAAATCAGAGATATTGTTGAGGGTATCGGTCACCGATACGAAGCAGACATTAATTTAAAAACCATCAGTAACTTGAAAGCTGCGCGTCTCAAACATAACCACCCGCTGGTCAAACAGACTGCCGCTGTCTTAAATGCGCTGGGAATAAAACCGGTGACCAAGCCGACTGAATCGGCGCTATCGATATTTCTCTCCCGAAGGATTCCGGCAGTTACGTTGGGTGTTACCTATGGAGAAAATCGCTATAAAGACAACGCCACCATGCAAATTGAGCCGATGTATCAGGGGATTGCGCAGATCATCGGTGTGCTGAAAGCGATCGACAGTGGGGTGTGCGATGAGCAATAACTGGCTCGATAAAAATACATTTCACTATTCGGATTTTAAAGACCTGAATCGGTTGGTTGCAGAAAAGGAAAAAAAGGGCCTTAAAATCTCATTGTGCCTGCCGACCCTCAATGAAGAAAAGACGATTGCCAAAGAAATCATCATAATGAAATCAGAATTGGTGACCCGCTATCCGCTTTTGGATGAAATCGTGGTTGTCGATTCCGGTTCAAGCGATCAGACCCGGGAAATCGCACGGTCGTACGATGCTGATGTTTATCAGGCGAGCGATATTTTACCCCAGCTTGAGCAATTCAAAGGTAAAGGCGAAAATCTCTGGAAGGCGCTCTATATTACCAAAGGGGATATCATCATTTACCTAGATGCCGACATCAAGAACATTCACCATCGCTTCGCCTATGGTCTGTTGGGCCCATTGCTACTGTATGATGACATCAAATTCGTCAAAGCCTTTTATGACCGGCCGATTTCAATCGGCAAAAAAAAGATGCGCCCGACCGGTGGCGGGCGTGTCACCGAACTTGTCATCCGGCCTTTGTTTTCGCTTTTCTTCCCGGAGCTAACCCAGCTCATTCAGCCGCTTTCCGGAGAATACGCCGGCTTTCGGGAAGTTTTCGAACGTATACCGTTTCCGATCGGCTATGGTGTTGAAACCAGCATGAATATGGATATTTACGAAAAGTGGGGCCTGGATGTCATGGCGCAGGTGGATTTGGACCGCCGCATCCATCGGAATCAGGATACCAAGGCTCTGGGCCGGATGGCTTTTGTAATTTTGAAAACCTTTATCAATCGTAAAGTACGCCTGGGGTTAATCGATTTAAGAGACGAACTGTACGATGAAATGATTCAGTATAATCTTGTTCATGATCAATATGAACCCGACATTTTTAAAATCGAAGGACACGAGCGGCCTCCGATAATTGAAATCCCCGAATACCGCCAAAAGTTTAAGATTAACCAGAATAAGATACAAAAATATCAAGAAGCCTGATCGCAAAAAGAATTGGAAATGACCACCGCAAACGATCAAAAGCTCATCGACAACTGCAACCGCCATCTGAACTATCTGCGTATATCTATTACCGACCGCTGCAATTTGCAATGCCGCTATTGCGCGCCGCAGGAACTTATCCCCAAGCTGTCGCACACGGATATCCTGACCTACGAAGAAATTTTAAGGGTCGTAGGGGTTGCCACTCGTCTGGGCATTTCGAAGATACGCGTTACCGGCGGCGAACCGCTGGTCCGCAAAGGTGTTTATAAATTTTTACACCAACTGGTGGCCAACAAAGGCCTCACGGATGTGTCCCTGACCACCAACGGTGTTTTGCTGCACGATAACCTTGCTAAAATTCAGTCTGCCGGCATATCCAGGATCAACATCAGTCTGGACACCCTCGATCGACAAAAATTTTATGACATCACCGGATTTGATGAATTTGAAGGAGTCTGGCAAGGGATCCAGAAGGCCCATCGCATGGGGTTTTATCCGATCAAGCTCAATATCGTGGCGCTGCGGGGCCTAAATGACACGGAACTGGTTGAAATGGCGCGCCTCTCATTAAGATTCCCGTTTCACATTCGATTTATTGAGTACATGCCCATTGGCCAGGCGGATTTTAAACCGAAGTCCCTGTTGTTGGTGCCGGAAATAAAAGATCAAATCCGCGTTTTGGGAAATCTGATGCCGGTCCAGGAAACCAGGCATGACGGACCGGCCCAGCGATATCGATATCCGGATGCTGAAGGTGAGGTCGGTTTTATACCGGCAATCAGCCAACACTTCTGTAATAAATGCAATCGCCTGCGGTTAACCGCCAGTGGTCAACTCAGACCCTGCTTATTGAGTGACCATCAAGAAGATCTGAAAAAAGTGCTCCGAGAAGATGGATCTGACCGGGACCTGGCGGATATATTCATCAGCGCCGTGAATCGCAAACCATCTGATCACAACATGGTTTCCCAAAAATCAGCTCATGTTTGCGGACAGATGCGGGCCATCGGCGGATAAGAAAAGCCCGGATCGCAGCAGTGGGAGGCTACATTTACTCGCGCACATTTTAGTGGATGCAATCCGGGCTTGATTCAAAAAGCCTGGAGGCGGTTGGAGCTGCTCAAAAATGATGCCACAACGTATCACAGGCTTATAAAAATGAGCACATACCAAAACCGGCCCGACAGGTCAAGATTTATTTTAACGCGGACGCGTTTTATCCCTGGCGAATAAAAATTGATTCTTCTATGGAGGGGCTTATGGAAATTACCACCGTAAAAATTGAAAACCCGGATGGGCTCAATTTTATAATGGGCCAATCGCATTTTATCAAAACCGTTGAAGACATCTACGAGGTTATGAATACCACGGTCCCCATGGCTAAATTTGCCGTGGCATTCTGCGAGGCTTCCGATAAATGTCTAATCCGGCATGCTGCAACCGATAAGGCGTTGCTGGAATTGGCCCAGCAAAATGCGCTCAACCTTTCTGCCGGGCACTGTTTTATTATTTTCATGAAAGATCTGTTTCCCATTAATGTGCTCAATGCAATTAAAAATGTTCCCGAAGTCTGCCGGATCTTTTGTGCAACGGCAAACCCGGTGGAGGTCGTCGTAGCGGAAACGGAACTGGGACGCGCAATTTTAGGAGTCATTGACGGGTTCAAATCCAAAGGCATCGAAGATGATGCCGAGATAGAAGTTCGCAAAGAATTTCTCAGAAAAATCGGCTACAAACAATAAGCGCCATGCGTGGGATTAATACCTTGAATACACTTCTATTTTCATAATCACTAAGGGACGTTTTTCCTTTGACATTCGTAGGATTCCGGTTTATTTAACTGCTAGCATCCATCCTTTGAATGGTGTCTCGGCCAACACCATATTGTGCAAATAATATTGTTATTCAGGAATGTGGCAAGTAGGCTGAAGGGGGGAAAGAATGATAGGTTCCGAGCAACGTGAAGCGACCCGTGTAAAACACAAAGCCAACATCCTGCTCGAAAACTTGCCGGCGGGCACCCATTACAAAGCCAAAATGTACAACTACAGTAGCGGCGGTATGTATTTCGAATCCAATTATGCCCCCCTACCCGGCACTGAGATCTATATCGGCATCGAGCGCTCTCCGTATGATGCCAGCCCCGATATCTATCGCGTCCAGGTTCGATGGCGACGGGAACTGGCCTCTCAGGATTCTGGATACACATTCGGCGTCGGCGTTAAATATCACTATCCCATTGAATCATAAAGCCGTAAGAGCGAACAGGAAGTTGTCGATGCGCAGATGCGTGTGCAGCAGCTCGAAACAGAATATAGTTTGCAATATGCCGGGCTCAGGCAGCCGGAGGTATCTCTTTGAAAAGTTTTCGCTCAACTGCTTTGGACACCCACTGAAGCACGGCCCGATCTCGATGAATTTATGTGGCTGATACATCAACAAGGTCCGGTATATTTCATCCATTCGACGATGGGTTTTTCAGAAAACGGACCAACTGGTCTGCAATCGTGCCTGTTGATTGCACAATTCCGCGCGCCATACTTGCATCAATAATCTGCCCTCTTGTCATGGCACCCACAGCGTAAATCGAGCTTAATCGTTTTTTCTTATGAGGAGACTCTCGTCGAATGATGCAATGGGTTCGGGGATCAATCCATATGCTTCCAGTTTGGTAAAGCGGTAAATTCGATTGATTTTGTTTGGCTAACGGTTTCCGTTTTTTTTCTTCGGCTTGAACATGCTGTGCTTCTTCAATTCGAACAATACGCCGCTTCAGTAAATTTTTCATTAACAACGAGGGATCTGACAGAATGGATTTGGCCTGCCCGCGGGCATCAACAACATAGCGATACGTATCGCGTTGCCGGTTCCCGTCGCGATCTGGATAATAAAATTCGTAAACCCTCTTTGTGTCATTTTTAACAAACCGGTAGTCTCTTCCCAACTTGACGATCTCAACGAGTCCGCAGCGCATAAGGGCCAGCATTTTCTCAGCATTGATGGCCGGCTGGGTGGCCGCATGTGTAAACAAAACCGGGGTATATTCTTTATCGAAATACATTCTGTCTTCCAACGATAGTTTCAAGTAAACATCTCTGACCATATCGAAAGACTGATAAAGCACCGTTTGCCAGAGCAGTTCACCTTCAGGTCCGTCTCCATTTCTGGCATCTTCCAAATATTGCTGTAAGAGATCGGCAGGGGTGCCAGTCGGATTGACGACTGCTTGCCAATCGATGCTGTGTCCATATGCAGCTTTCAGTTCACGGTTTAATAAATCAAAAACAGCTTGGAGCTCTAAATAGCCCTGATTTTGGGCAATCACGCTTTTTATATTTGCAGGCGTCAGAAACGTGTTGCGGTAGGTTCCCATCTTGCCTCTGACTTTCGGCAACAATCCCCTTCTGGAATAAAGCACAAAACGTCTTGGGTTAGCCGGTGGCACAAAAACCAGGTCATTGGCATCATCTCTGATAAAATCGCCATTTGAAGTGAGGGTCAAGACAACCTCTATGGCACTTAAGCTGGTCCCAATCACAGCTATCTTTTCACCTTCCGGAACCTTCTGGAGCAAGTTCTCCGCCGGCCAGGGTGAGGAAAAGTAGGTGGCTGCCTCCATTTTTTTAAACCAATGGCCTGTGGCAAGCAAGACGCGATCAGCTACACATAAAAAAGTTGATCCGGTTCCAAGGTGCTTGACGGTCAGACGAATGTTATCGGGTGTTTCCTCTAAATCGATAACTTCAGATTGCGGATGAAGGTCGACTGTCAGACCCAGTTGTTGTATTCTTTGATATGCTTCTTGGAATTTTTCTTTCAGATACGCGCCCATGATCGCACGAGGATAATGGTTACATCGATCCGGGCTAACAGAATCTTCTTGGGAAAGTGGTAAAAATTCTTTGAGATCATGCTGATGATCGGTCACCCATTCCTGAAAATCAGCAGGATTTGTTAACCGGATTCCCATATCCTCGGCGCACATGTTCGTTATATGAAAAGGCATGACATTGCGATCACAATGTGGAAAGCCGGGTCCGAAGATGTCTTGTTTTTCAAAAATCTGAATGTGAACCTTTGGCTGATTTGCCAGGTCCTCATCATTTTCTTGCCGCAATTTTTCGGCAAATTGGTGCAGCATGCTGGTTGCCGTCAAACCGCCGCCAATGATGGCAAAGGTGAAGTCCATTTAAACCTTAATTCAAATCTGATATTCCCCTGTTCACAAAAGCGTGGCCCGCATGACGGTGATGGCCTGACCACAAAGGTAAACCCGTTGATCAGCGACCCGGACCTTGACCACACCACCTCGCTTGGATGCCTGATAACCGATGAGCTTTTTTTTGCCGCGCTTTTTGGCCCAGTATGGGCCCAGGCAACAATGCGCCGAACCGGTCACCGGGTCCTCATCAACGCCGGCTGCCGGTGCAAAGAAACGCGAAATAAAATCATATTGATCCCTATCCGAAGGGCTGGTGACGATAAAGCCGCGTACGGCGACGTCGCTAAGAAGAGAAAAGTCGGGCGCCATTTTACGAACAATTTCGGCAGAATCAAATTCTAAAAGAAAATCAAAACGATTTTTACCCACATACCGGGCATCGGCGCCAAAGGCCCTATAGATATCACTCGGGAAATCCGCCTGGATTTCAGGCTCGGCCGGAAAGTCCATCTCGATCCAGGCGTCTTTGCGCACGGCGCTCAGCAGGCCGCTTCGGGTATGGAAACGTGCCGGGCTGTCCGGCGCCACAACCCCCTGTTCCCACAGAATATGAGCACTGGCCAAGGTGGCATGCCCGCACAATTCCACTTCGACCGCAGGCGTAAACCAGCGCAGTCGAAAGCCGTCATTTTGTTCGACCAAAAATGCGGTTTCAGATAGATTCATTTCGGTGGCCACCAGCTGCATCCAGCCTTCGTCAGCCGGTTCCGGCAACAGACAAACACCTGCCGGATTCCCGCCAAATGGTCTGTCCGCAAATGCATCCACCTGAAATATCTCCTGACCCATCGTTCCTCCTTAT
>JASFJF010000027.1:0-19121 GCA_050122255.1 Desulfobacterales bacterium | reverse complement strand
TGGAAAAACCGAGCTCTTTGGCGATATTGTCGGCCTTTAAAAATCCGATCCCGAAGATATCCGTTGCCAAACGATAGGGATTTTGTTTGACCACTGCAATCGAGCGATCCGCGTAGCGTTTAAAAACTTTGGTGGCATAAGTTGCACTGACACCGTGGCTTTGCAAAAAGATCATCACATCGCGAATTTCCTTCTGCGCCTCCCAGGCCCTGGCAATATTGGCCAGGCTTTTTTTGCCGATGCCTTTGACATCCGCCAGGCGGCCGATCTGATTTTCAATGATGTCCAGCGTTTTTTCGCCGAATCGTTCGACGATGCGCCCGGCCATTACCGGACCCAGCCCTTTGATCAGGCCGGAACCCAGATATTTTTGAATGCCATGGACTGTTGCCGGAACTCTGGTTTTAAATTGCGCCACCTTGAATTGATCACCAAATTTAGGATGGATCGTCCATTCACCTCGCATGTCGAGGATTTCACCAGGCATCGGCGCCATCAAATTGCCGACGACCGTGACCAGATCCTTTTTTCCCTGCACCTTGACCTTGGCAATCGTGTAGCCGTTATCTTCGTTGGTGAATGTGATTCTTTCAATCTGGCCGGATAATTCGGTGAACATGGCAAGCGTCCATTTACGGGTTAGATGTTAACATGGATGGGAAGTCATTCAAACAGATCGGTTGCTTAGACCCATGACGGAAGCCGGATATCCGACTCCGGCGGCGGATCCGGAATATAGCATTTGATATCGATCACCGGTGTTTCATCAAAGGCATCGATGTCTTCAATGTGAATACAGCGCCCATCGATTGATGTTACTTTACAGCGCGTCAGCCCGATCAGGTTGGGCCGCCGCGGGGAATGGGTGCCAAATACGCCGGTCAGGGGATTTTTTTCATCTTTGCGGGGGTGCACTCGCAAGGTGTTGCGCCGGTCGGGCGTGTCGTTGTCATGGAACCAGAAAAACACCAGGATATGAGAAAAACCCTCCAGCCCCAAGAGCGCATCGGCATAGGGCTCAAAGATCTCGATCCAGGTCGATTCATCTTTTTTATTGACAACACCCACTGGAAATATTTGAAAAGATACCGGCATTAAGGTTCTCCATCCCGATAAAGTTAAAATTTGAACCGGATCGCAACGCAGACAGTGGACGAAGGATAAATTCTCGCAAACCTGTTTTTTAATCTGTTTGAAGCTCCGCTATATCTGCGTAATAATCCAGCGATTGCGGATTGCTGAGGGCATCTTTGTTGAGTACCTCCTGGCCCTGGATCACTTTTTTAACGGCCAGTTCGACCTTCTTCATGTTAAGCGTATAGGGAACATCCGGCACGCCGATAATCTTGGCGGGCACATGTCGCGGAGATGCATTGTCGCGGATGGTTTGCCGGATTTTGTCTTTTAAGTCATCCGTCAGTTCGACACCTTCGACCAGCTTGACAAAAAGAATCACGCGCACATCATTTTTCCAATCCTGTCCGACCACAACGCTGTCGGCGATCTCCGGCATTTGCTCCAGCTGTCGATAAATCTCGGCCGTGCCGATACGGACGCCGCCGGGATTGAGCGTGGCATCCGAACGACCGAGCATGACAACACCGCCGCGTCGGGTGACGGTAACAAAGTCTCCATGGCGCCAGACGTTGGCGTACACATCAAAATAGGCGTTGTGATATTTTTTCCCGTCCGGATCATCCCAGAAATAAATCGGCATCGATGGAAAGGGTTTGCAGCAAACCAGCTCGCCCTGTTCATCGATCAATTCGTTGCCCAACTCGTCGAACGCCCGCACATCCATCGCCAACCCCCGGCACTGAAGCTCACCGGCATAGACCGGAAGCATCGGATTGCCGAGGGCAAAACAGCCGTTTAGATCTGTCCCACCGGAAATGGATGCCAGCTGTACGTTGTTTTTGACTTCATCATAAATAAACTCGAACCCCTCGATCGACAGCGGGGAGCCGGTGGAAAGAACAGCACGTAACGGCGATAGGTCATAGGTCTTGCCTGGCTTTACGCCTGCATTTTGCAGCGCTGCAATGTAGCCTGCGCTGGTGCCGAAAACCGTTATTTTCTCATCCTGTGCCATTTCCCACAGTGCGCCTGGATGCGGGTGAAACGGATTACCATCAAACAACACCAGGGTCGCCCCAACGCCCAGTGCGCAGGTCAGCCAATTCCACATCATCCAGCCGCAGGTCGTAAAATAAAAAAGGGTATCATCCCGCTTCAAGTCGGTGTGCAGGATATGTTCCTTTAGCTGATGCACCAGGATGCCGCCGGCGCTTTGCACCATGCATTTGGGCAAACCGGTGGTACCCGAAGAGTACATGATATAGAGTGGGTGCCCAAAAGGTAGCTGTTCAAATTCAATTTCCAGGCCGGATTCTGATGACCGGAAATCCTGATAATGAACGGCATTGGCAATGGCACCAATATTCGCCTTATGATCGGTGTAAGGCACGACAACGACTTTCTCAATGGACGGCAATTCTTTGAGAATGTTTGAAATGCGTTCCAGAGAATCCAATTTTTTCCCTTTAAACGAATAACCATTGGCCGTAAACAGGACTCTGGGCTTGATCTGTCCAAAGCGATCAAGCACGCCTTTGATGCCGAAGTCCGGCGAACAGGACGACCAAGTAGCGCCCATGCTCGTGGCCGCCAGCATCGCGATAATGGATTCCGGCATATTGGGCATGAACCCCACCACCCGGTCGCCCGGCTCAATCCCCAGTGCCTTCAATGACCGGGCCAGGCGCGCCACTTCAGCATATAGCTGGGCGTAAGTCATCCGTATGGACGGCTGATCTTCTCCTTTAAAAATTAACGCCACCCGATCATCCCGGTAACGAAGCAGGTTTTCAGCAAAATTCAGCCTGGCGCCTACGAACCATTTGGCGCCAGGCATTTTGGCAGCATCATCGATGATCTCATCATACGATTTGGCGTAAAGGATGTCGGCAAATTCCCAAAAGGCCGCCCAAAAATCGGCAATGTTTGCAATCGACCAGTTGTAGAGCGGTGCATATTCTGTAAAACTCTGATTGTAGGTTTCATTAATAAAGGTCATGAAACGATACATATTCGACTGCTTAATCTGTTCTTTTGTGGGCTCCCACAATAATTTTGCCATGATCATCCCCCTTTGTTTATTGGGCAGGTCAATACCTGAATCTTGCATAAATTTGAATTCTGTTCTTTCGCTACACTACCTTAATCGTCAATTTGCACGCTGAAGTCGCTAATATTTTATTCCGCGGTCAACTTAAGGAAAACTCTCCCGACCCCTAAATTATTTAGCTCCAAAAGCATGCAAGAGTCAATACGGTGTGTGAGAAAATGTTCAGCTCCACCATTTTATAACTTGCAGGCTGACCGGTTTTTGGATATCAGTGATATTTTGGCAAATAGGGATCAAGGAGAGATGATCTATGCACATTGTTGATTTGAGATCGGACACGCTGACCCAACCGACACCGGCCATGCGCCGAGCCATGGCTGAGGCCGAAGTGGGTGACGACGTGTTCGGCGAGGATCCAACGGTCAACCGCCTGGAAGAAATGGCAGCCGAACGGCTCGGGAAAGAAGCGGGCCTGTTGGTTGCCAGCGGTACGATGGCTAATCTGGTAAGTTTGCTGGCCCACTGCGGCCGCGGAGACGAAATCATACTGGGCAGCCAGGCACACACCTTTCGATCCGAACAGGGTGGATCAGCTGCCTTGGCCGGCATTCACCCCTGGGCCATCCCCAACCAACCGGATGGTACGCTGGATCTTGAGGACATTAAATATGCCATTCGTGGAGATGATATCCACTTTCCACGAACACGGCTGATCATTTTGGAAAATACCCATAATGGCTGCAGCGGTTACCCGCTGGATACAGCTTATATGAAAGCCGTCGGTGAGATCGCCCGGCGGCATTTATTGAAGATTCACGTAGATGGAGCCCGCTTTTTTAATGCCGTCGTGGCCTCGGGCGTTCGGCCGCAGGATCTGGCAGCCGAAGCCGACTCCGTCTCTTTCTGCTTGAGTAAAGGCCTGGCAGCTCCCGTCGGATCGGTCATCTGTGGCCAGAAAGATTTTATCAAAAAAGCCCGGCGCGCACGCAAAGTGGTTGGCGGCGGGATGCGCCAGGCCGGCATCCTGGCTGCTGCTGGAATCGTGGCGCTCAATGAAATGGTGGATCGACTGGCCCAAGATCACGCGAACGCCAAGCAGCTGGCCACGGGACTGGCGGAGATTCCGGACCTCATCGTTGACCCCGATCATATTCATACCAACATCATCTATTTTGAAGTCAACCGGGAGGGCATGACACCGCAGGAATTTGTGCAGCAATTGGATGCCGCCGGCGTCCGCATGCTGCCGCTGGGGCTGCAAAAAGTAAGAGCCGTCACTCACTACCACATCACATCCGAGGATATCGATCAGGCGCTGGCTGTCATCTCAAGGGTGATGAAATATGATACGGCATAAGGTGCAGGGCCCAGGGCTAAAGGTCGATAAGACAAAATGACTCGGACTGGGTTCGAAACCAAATAAAAATTTATTGGTGCATAGAAGAGTTATACTTTTTGATGGTTTAAAATATGTAAACTGGGGCCGAAATGAAGTAAATTTTAAGTTGCTCCCATAAATGGGATTTTTTTGATAGTTATAACTATTTAAACGGGGTCCAAAACCTTTCGATTTTGTTCGCTGGCAAGGCGCAAATGGGTTCAAAAGCGGAGCGTACACGTTAGTACGCGAGCATTTTGAACCCATTTGGAACACCGCCAGCGGGCAAAAGATCAGGGTTTGGGGCCCCGTTTTAATGCTTGAAGGAGCGTTGGCCTGTATACACCATCGTCGCATCGGCCTGGTTGCAGGCCTCAATGGACTGATAATCGTTTCCCGACCCCCCGGGCTGAATAACCGCCGTAATCCCCTCACGAAGGCCCACGTCAACACCATCTCGAAACGGGAAAAAGGCATCGCTGACCATGGCGGCGCCGATAAGCCCGCCTTTCTCTTCAGCCACCCGGGCATCAATGGCGGATTTTTGATCCGCATCGGCCATTTCATTGTAAGGAATACCATGAGTTTCAAAGCAGTACCGATCCGCCAATTTGCGATAGGCTTTATCTCTGGCAATTTCAGCCACGCCCACCCGATCCTGCTCACCGGTCCCGATGCCGACTGTAACTTCATCCTTAACATAAATGACCGAATTGGAGGTGATTCCGGATTCCACCAGCCAGCCAAAAAGCAGGTCTTCATATTCTTTATCAGTGGGGTCGCGTTTGATTTTGTACTGCTGACCTTTATATTCACATTCGGCCAGCTGGAGATCGTGCTTTGAGCGAGAAGTCGGCACAAACGACCACTGGGCAATGATGCCGCCGTCAATCAGGCTCTTTAATTCAACACATCTTTTTCCAACGAAAGATTGCAGGCGCCCGATGTTGCTGATTTTTATCACGCGCAAATTGGGCTTTTGCGCAAAAACATCCATTACACCCGGTTCAAACTCAGGTGCCACGACAACCTCGGCGTATTGCTGGGTAATGGCCTCAGCGGTATCTCTATCGACAGGCTGGTTTACGGCGATACAGCCCCCGAAAGCAGCAACCCGATCCGCCAAATTGGCTTTGAGATAGGCATCGACCAGGGTATCGGCCCGAGCGACGCCGCAGGGATTATTGTGTTTGACGATGACCACGCTGGGTTTATCTACAAAATACCGTAAAATGTTGAGCGAATTATCTGCATCGGTTAAATTGGTTTTACCCGGGTGTTTGCCGGATTGCAGCAGCTCGATATCAGATGCCAGATATTGCCCGGGTTGTATGGTTTCGGTTTCTCCCAGAACCAGATTGCCGTTCACCAATTTATACAGAGCGGCTTCCTGGCCGGGATTTTCTCCGTAACGCAGCCCCTTTTGAACGTCATCAACAACCCAGACCACTTTCTCGTAAAATAGGGTCTGGCGATTGTCTGCGCCGATAAAGCTGATTTCCATCTGGGGTGGGAAATGGTCATCCATTACGGTCCGATACATCTTTTTGAGGTCTTCGGTCATGGCATCACTCCCTTTGAAAAATAAAGGATTTAAAAAGAAAAAGAACCCAATGCGATAAAAAATTTTCAAAACCTATTCTAATATTTATACCTTGCACGAGCCGGAGGCTGTAATTAATTGCAATCTCAACTTCTCATGAATTTTCATGCAAGATTCAGGGTATAACAATTTGTTACATCATCAATTGATTTGGAAACTAAAAAATCAGCAATAGTGCGGTCATAAACGGCGGTGTGGTCAAACGCTTTGCAGGCCAGCTGGAAACGCAGGTCCAGACTGGTTGCGCCCTGGTTGGCCTTGAGGTTGGCCAAGATCTTATTATAATCGGCAGGATCAACCACTGATGCCACCCGGATGTAATTTTTGGCAGAGGCCCGGATCATGCAAGGCCCACCGATATCGATGTTGCCCCTGGCCTGCTCTACTGTGACATCCGGCTCGGATATCGTTTCTTTAAAGGGGTATAAGTTGACCACGACCATATCGATAGGCACACTGCCCGTGCGTTTCAGGTCGCCCTGATGTGCATCGTTATATGTCTCGGTTAACAGGCCCAGATAAATTTTAAAATCCAGGGTTTTGACGAGACCGCCCTGGGTTTCGGGCTGGCCGGTATAGTCTGCGACCTGCATCAAACGGCTGTCAGCCGAATCGCCCAGAATTTCACGAATGCGCCCGAAGGTGCCGCCAGTCGAATAAATCTGAATCTGATGATTTATTGCGACCAGATTCGGAATAAACTGCTCAAGTCCGTTTTTATTGGAAACACTGACCAGAATATTCTGTACCTTGACGAAATCATCTGCCCTTTCAACTACATTAATGCTCATAATCGTTACCTCTTTCCTTCGTATTCTGCTAAAAAGCGCTTAAAAAAATCCTCCATGAAAACATGACGTTCGCGGGCCCATTTGCGGCCGGCTGCAGTCAGCATTCGCTCTTTGATTCTGCAAAGCTTGACCTTGAACTCACGGTATCCGGTATCATCAACAGAGTACGGCCGGGTTTTTTCGATATCACAGTCTGGATTATGCAGCCGGGCGCCCAGCTCACCGGCAAAAAGAAAGGCCCGCGCCACCCCGACGGCGCCAATGGCATCCAGCTTGTCGGCATCAAACAACACTTTGGCTTCGATGGTGGCCGGTCGGCTGGGGTTGCGAAAGCGATGGGATCTTATACAATGAAGGATATTGTGTCGCCGTTCTTCCGAGAAAGGCAGTGAGTTGACCAGCGGTTCGGCCATTTGGACACCTCTCTGGGCGTGGCAAACGGACCCGTTGGACGCATCCTGCACGGTTCGCCCGATATCGTGCAGGTAGGCAGCAGCGCTTAACACATCCATGTCTGCGTCTTCAGCCGGACCCAGCATTTCACACAGCCGAAATACCCTGAGGGTATGATCCCATCCATGGCTGCCCGATGCCTTGTCAAAGCAGCCACGGGCAAAAATTTTCACCTGATCAAGAGCCCCTTCTACAACTCTGGGGACCAAAGATTGGCCGGCCAGTCTTTTTGTAGAGTTGCTTCTCGTTTTATAATCCTTTTTGTGCCGGAACATGCTAGTTCATCCCTGGTATCCGGAATATCAAACTTGGCGCAAGCACGATAGCGATCACTTTGATTAAAACAAAGCTGAGAAGACGTACGGTGCGCCGATTTTCAATATATTGAAATTAATACAAATTTTACTAAGTCGGGTGGGTTCGGCAAGGTGAAACGATGACTGATTTCCTCTGCAGCCTGCCCGGGGCCGAGGCCGTTTTGAGTTGCCGGTCATCGCTTACAAATATCAGGAACATATACCAAATCGGATTCAACTTGCAAGAGGCTCTGTGGTTAATTTTGTAGTTTACATTACAGCCCGGGGCAGCGGCTCCGCAAACCATTGTAACAATGCCTACAATCAGGTTCGCCAATAAATTTGTATCGGTTTTTGGTAAACTTTTTGATGAAAATGACCGATCAACAGTATGCAGCATGAATGGCTTTATATCATTCATAGGGGAATTAGATCTTGCAGGAAAAAAATTACATCGCCATCCGAAATTCCCAGCTTAATTACTACAGAGATGTTGGGCTTTATTATCCGCAAAGTGGGTCTTTTGTCTTGTACAAGCCACCGGGCAAATTGATAACGGATTTACGCCTGTCGGAAAAAAGACATCCGCCCGTTCTCTACATTTGTAGAAAAGATCGCGTAGCGGCCATAAAGGAGTTGCAGGTCGGATTTAATGCGCATATTTTCAAGAGTATCAAAAAAGGCAACGTGAAAGCGGTTAAATCCACCTTGTGCGATCTGGTCGCAGAAACCCTGCAGGAACCCCGCAGCGGCACGCTGCAGGTATTGCCCGAAACGATTGATATGTTGGTCAGCGGATACTCGCAGAATCCGGATATCGTAAAAACGTTTGCATCGATCTCATTTAAGGACTACAGCACGGTAATCCATTCGGTCAATGTGATGGCGCTTATGCTGGGATTTTGCTTCTATTCGAAAAAATCCCTGACGGAGACCAAGCGTCTGGGTTTAAGCGCCTTACTGCATGATGTCGGCAAAACCGAAATACCTGACCATATTCTCAAGGCTCCGCGAAAATTGTCGCCCAAAGAATTTAAGATCATGAAGCGCCATCCTAAAACTGGCGAATTTATTATAAAAGTTAAAAGCGGCATTGGCGGCGGCATTGCCCTCGGCGCTACGGATCATCATGAAAAACTGGATGGCAGCGGCTACCCCAGAGGAAAACAAGAAATATCGTATGTCGGCCAGGTGCTGGGTATTATCGATTGCTATGAGGCCTTGACCAACGAAGAACGGCCGTACCGCAAGGCCATGAGTCCGCTGGACGCCCTGAAAACCATCAAATCAGACGTAGAAGCCGAAAAATTTGACCGTAAAATCTTTGAAAAGTTCTGTTATAGCCTCATCTGAGTTTACCAGCCCTTATACCCCGTTTTTCCAATTCATGCTTGCCAGCAACCTCGTATATCAGGTATCTATAGGCATTTGGTTTCAGGTGTCAGCAATCATGGGTTCCACCGGAGGCGGTTCAGGTGTCAGGGACGAATTGAAGGGCTGACATCTGAACACTGACACCTGAAACCATCTTTTTTGCGTATGACACCCGACACCTATCTATTTGATAGCTGACCGACAAATGCTGAAGTTTAACGCCATGTTGATAAAGATGAAATCTTGGCCGGTGCCTACCGGCAAAAGACCGATATTCGGCATTGTGTTCATTTTATGTTGTGCCCTAACGTGCGTTCAGTGCCGATCGTTGCCCTATTATGAACAGGCCATCGACGGACAAATGGAGATTATGCAAAAACAACAACCGGTCTCCAATCTGATCGAAAATCCGGAAACGCCGGCGCATCTGCGAAAAAAGCTCTTATTGGTCCAATCCGCACGGAGGTTTGCGGAGAAAGAACTCCTGCTGCCGGTCAATGATCATTATTTAAGTTATGTGGAGCTGAATCGACCATATGTCGTCTGGAATGTATTTGCCGCCCCGGAATTATCATTGACTCCTGAAACCTGGTGTTTTCCCATTGTGGGCTGTGTGACCTATCGTGGCTATTTCAAAGAGGCTGATGCCCGGCGTTTTTCGGATGCGCTAGCCCAAAAAGGGCTTGACGTGTATATCGGTGGCGCGATTGCCTACTCAACTTTAGGCTGGTTTGATGATCCAATCCTGAGCACCTTTTTAAACTTAAGCGCCTCGGATACGGTGGCGTTGATATTTCATGAACTGGCCCATGGACTGCTCTACATAAAGGATGATACGGCTTTTAATGAAAGCTTTGCAACCGCAGTTGAGCAAGAAGGTCTCAAACGCTGGCAACTATTTTACAATCAATCCAAAGGATATACGGTCTGGCAGCGCAAGCGGCGTCACCGTCAAAAATTCACTGACCTGGTCATAAAATACCGCACTCGGCTGGAGGCGCTGTACAAAAGCAACCTGTCGACGGAGAAGAAACGGAACCAAAAAGCAGACGTTTTCAACCAGATGCAGTCTGAATTCAGGGCCCTAAAATTAAATCACCCCGAAATGTCTGTCTATAATGCCTGGTTTAATCGGCCGTTAAACAATGCGCAACTGATCAGTGTCTCCACCTATCATGACTGGGTGCCGGCATTCAGCCAGATGTTGTTAGATAGCAGAGGCGACCTCGAAGAATTTTATGAACGCTGCCGACAACTGGCGAAAAAAAATCCACAGGAACGCCATCGCATCCTGACAGATTACCACCGAAATGCGCACACCGCCAAACAGCGCACGGGAACGGCCCGGTGACCACCAGAAAATTTTGAATTGGTGTAAAAGCATTAACGCACCCGGGAGGTTGAAGACGGATTGAAAGGTTGACGGATAACGCATTTTCCACTAAAATATTCAAAGATGGCAAACGAAAAATATTAAAGGATTTCATACTATTTACAGAAAAATAGGTTGTTCCGGCGCATCTGACTTTTGATTCAGCACCCTCTATATATGATCACACAAACATCTGCGTGACCAAGCGAATCTTGCAATCTTAACGAGGCAACCGTTTTAAACATTATATTGGGTCCCCTGCAAACCACCCAAAAAAATTTCAAGGCGGTTTCGAATGTATAACAAATTTTTTGGCTTCAAAGAAAAACCCTTCAAACTGGTTCCGAATCCGGCTTACTTTTACCTAAGCAAAAGCCACGAGGAAGCAATGGCGCACTTGAACTATGCGATCTCACAGGGTGACGGATTCGTTGAAATCACCGGAGAGGTCGGAACCGGAAAAACGACGCTTTGCAGAACATTTCTTGAGAACCTGAACGGCAGCGTGGAAGCGGCTTACATTTTCAATCCCAAGATGGGCCCCAAACAGTTGCTTAAAACCATCATCGAAGAGTTCGGCATCCATACGCGCAGTGACAATACAAAAGATTTGATCGACATGCTGAATGCTTTCCTGATCAAAAAGAAGGCCAGCGGGAAAAAGGTCATTCTGCTGATTGACGAGGCTCAAAATCTAAATCGCAACGTTTTGGAGCAATTGCGTTTACTTTCCAACCTGGAAACCAATCGGGATAAGCTGTTACAGATCATCTTGGTCGGGCAACCGGAATTATCAGAAATGCTCAATTCTCATGCACTCCGGCAGGTGGGCCAACGAATTACCCTCAGCTATCAACTCAGCCCCCTGACCTTTAATGAATGTAAAGAATACATTCAGTATCGCATCAACATCGCCGCTCAGAAGTCCGCTATAAAATTTGACCGTGCTGCTTATCGTCAGATTTTTAAATATTCAAAAGGCATTCCACGCTTGATTAATATTGTCTGTGACCGGTCATTGCTGACCGCATTCGTTATGAATCAATTTAAAATCTCAGCCCACATCGCCAAAGCATCGGTAAAAGAGCTTGCCACTCGCGGACAGACAAAAAGCTATGGCAGAACCACGGGCCAATGGGTGCTCATCGGCATTTCATTCTTGAGCGTTGTGTTTCTGGTTGTGGTTTTCTACCAACCGATTCGCAAAACCATCAAGGCACCGTTCGCTGGCCGGGACAATTTGCAAACAACTGTCGTGAGCCCGACTGTTGCGGTTGAAACTGAAACCAAAGCGCCGACCCCCGTTGTTGAAATCGCTGATCCCGTCGATCAAGTGGAAGCACCTCCAGTTGAGAATCGCCTTCCGACAGTCACTTTGGCTGAATATCTGATGAACCTGGACGGCAGCAACTCACGCCAGACGGCGCTAATGCAAGCCATGAAGCTCTGGCAAGCGAATGCTCAATTTACGCCTTATCTAAAGGACATCGATGATGACCAGACGTACTTTCGACTCGCGGCCAAACCAAATGGGATGTTTATTCATCGTATCGAAACGGATATGGCATTTATAAAAAAATTGAATCTTCCTGCCATCCTCGAATTTTATCCGCCCGGCAGTTCAATCCCCGGATATCTTACAATAATTCGTCTGGATGGCGACAAGATCACGCTGAAAGGCAAAAGTGAACCTGAAAGGATTGTCACCGATTTAAAGGAGCTGGAATTTTACTGGTCCGGCGTAGCCTATCTGCCCTGGAAGAACTTTCACTCCATCTGGGGGACCATACCGACACAGTCATATAAGGATTCTGTTATAACGCTAAAATTGCTGTTGCAGGATATTGGATTTCAGAATGTGGCAATCGATGAAGAATACGATGAATTTACCCGCAACGCGGTTGAATCCATTCAAGCAAAGTATGGAATTCCGGTGGACGGCTATGTCGGCCCGCTGACCAAAATTATTTTGTACCGGGAAAAAAATTCGTTTCAGATGCCGCGGCTGTATGAATCCAGATAATCCGATTCGATTTGAACGCAAAAACAAAATCCGGATGTTGAATGGGCTTGGCCCAACAAAGGTCGAATCGATTCGGTATCCGAAAAACACGAAAATAAGGTTCCCTTTTTTCGTGTTTTTACGCTTTAATGCATGGGTGCAGCAGGCAAGATCATAGCAATAAAAAGTTCGTAGAGAATTAAGGTTGAGGACCTTAAAAATTTGAGCACGATTTTAAAAGCCCTGAAAAGAGTTGATCAATCCACGCCGCCATCGGACAGTCCGGAGTCCGGGCCGTCGATGATCGATACGAAGAAGGCGATACGGAGCCGTATCTTTCGGATCTGGCTTCAGCGCAAAGCAGTTTTCGCTCTTATCGTATTGGTGGTTGTCATCGCCGCAGGATGGCTGATTTACAGCCAAAAAGACCGACTCATATCCAAAATCGGGGCGTCGGGTCAACCTCAAAAACCCCCGGTTTTCCAGGCTAAAATTGAGCCGCCACCCCGCCAGGCGAAAGAGCCCAAGCCTCAGCAGGCCGCCCCGCTAAATGGGCAACAGGCATCCGGCCGCGCAACGTCCGAACCTGACGGAAACAGTGCTGAACGGCCGTCGTCAACGTCTTCCCGCAACCCATCAGGGCAAAAAGATCAGACCCATCAAATGACGGCATTGAAACCTCAGGTCCGCGCCCCGGCATCGAAATCACCTGCTAAATCCAGGATATCCGGCAGCTCCAAAACCAAAGCGGCGGATTCAAGCCAAAGCAATAAACGTCAGCCCGTAACGGCACCGGCAAAAAAATCAAAAACAAGGGCCGTCCCGACAGCACGATCTTACCCGCGGCTGGATAACGCCAAGTTAACGTTGCAGGCGATTGCATGGTCAAATATCGCCGCTGAACGAATTGCAGTCATCAACGACCGTATTGTTCGTGAAGGCGAATCCGTGGAAGGCTATTCCATCAATCAAATCCGCCAGGAAGATGTCGTTGTAAATGATGGTGCCCGATCCTGGCAACTTGAGTTCGGATTAAGATAAGCAACTGCGGAACCCATCCTTCTGTTTAGTGGATGTCGGTTCTGCGAGGGTGCAAATCATTAATGTGTATGCCTATGGGTTTTAAACAGGTATTCAGTTCCAGTCGATCCGTTTGCCTTATGCTGCTGGTAGCTGTTTTGACGGCCATGCTTTTTGGCTTTAAACCATTGCTTGTACTTGAATACAAGGCATATGACGTATTGTCGACCCTAAGGCGCCCGAAGGAGGGCAAGCCGGTTATCATTGTCAGCATTGATGACACCAGCCTCAACAAGGTGGGTGGTTGGCCCTGGCCGCGTTGCTATATAGCGGACATCATCAAAACCCTTTCAAAAAACGGTGCCCAAACGATGGGCATTTCCATCTTGTACCGTAACCGGGAACTAAATGCCGGTGTGAAGGAAATTCAAATTCTAAGAGAGCACCTTCCCGAAGATCTACCGCCTGTTAAAAAACAAATCCTTAAAAAAATTGACCGACTGCTCGTACAAACGCAAAACCGTTTGGACCATGATGCCTGTTTAGTCTCTGCTGTCCGAATGGCGCGTAATGTCGTCTTGCCGCTTCGATTCATTATGGCCGAATCGAGTAGCGCAACTGCACCCGCTCTGTCGGACTGGTTAAAAATGAATTCGCACCAAATCCCCGAAGAGACCGCTGCGCAAAACCTGCCGGTCAAAGCCGCCGCCATCTTATTCAAGCTGCGCCCCACCGAGGCCATACGGGTTTCACAGGTTCAACAGCCCTATCAGGAGCTGTCGCGAAAATCGGGCGCTTTAGGCCACATCAACCTGGTCGTCGATCCGGATGGCAGGCTTCGCAGAATTCCATTGTTCATCCGTTTTCGGGACAGAGATTTTGCATCTCTGGCCCTGCAGGTTGCCATAAAATATTACGGTGCAACCATCCAAAACGTCCGTCAGCATTCTTCCGGTTTGCAAATTAGGCAACTGTCCGTGCCGACCATGGGGTCACATCAGATGCTGATCGATTTCAGCGGCCGGGAAACCAACATTCAACGCATTTCAGCAATCGATTTAATTGAAGGTAAGATTGAACCCGAACGACTTCGTAACAAAGCGGTTTTGCTCGGGCTGTCTGCAGATGCATTCAGTCCCCGCTTTCACATCTCGTATCAGGGCCAAGTCTCGGGTCTGGAAATTACCGCCTGTGCGGTCGAAAACATCATCAACCGCAGACATATCTACAGGCCTTCATGGTTTGCGGCGCTGGAGATTTTGGTGCTACTATATTTTGGCTTTTTTCTGCTGGTAGTCATCCCCAAGGTGCCGCCGCGAACCGGGATGCTCATCTTCGCTATTTTTCTGGTCACCTGGCTGGGTGTTGCTGTTTTGCTGCTGGTGACCCAGGGTCAATGGCTACGCAGCGTGGCGCCGACCCTGTTTGCCGCTGCCGGTTTTATACTCACCGGCCGGCAGCGCATATCCGATGCTAAAAAGGACGAAAGTGTCGAATTAAATAAGTCACTGGGATTATCTTTGCAGAGTCAGGGTATGCTGGATGTGGCCTTTGAAAAATTTTTGAAATGCCCGATAAACGACAAATCGGTAAAAGCACTACTCTACAACCTGGGGTTGGATTTTGAGCGTAAAAGAATGTTCAATAAAGCGCTGGCAGTTTACAACCATATCTTAAAGGCCGGCACCTTTAAAGACATCAAACACAGGATAAAGCATTTGAAACAATTTGAGCAGAAACTGGCCATGCCTGTCGGCCAGAATAAAAGGGATGCCAGTTTTCTATGGGCCGATGCCACCACCAAACCCACCCTGGGCCGGTATGAAATCACCAAAGAGCTGGGTCGTGGCGCCATGGGAACAGTTTATCTGGGCAAGGATCCGAGCATCAATCGAGAGGTGGCCATCAAAACGCTTGATTATGCTGAAGTTGACGCCCAGCAGCTGGATGAGGTAAAAGATCAATTTTTCCGGGAAGCCGAAGCCGCCGGGAAACTCTCACACCCCAATATCGTCACCATTTATGATGTTGGCGAAGATCATGATATGGCATACATTGCCATGGAGTTGTTGAAGGGCAAAGAACTGACCCATTTTTGTAAAAAAGATAATTTACTGGCGATCGATCGGGTTCTCAACATAGGGCTCTCGACGGCAAAGGCGCTTGCCTATGCCCATCAACAGGGTGTTGTCCACCGGGATATCAAACCGGCCAACATCATTCTGCTCGAAAATGATCAAGTAAAAGTGGCGGATTTTGGCATTGCGCGGGTCATGAGCTCGTCAACCAAGACTGAAACAGGCATTATTTTCGGCACACCGAACTATATGTCACCGGAGCAAGTGGCCGGGAAAAAGGTAGACGGCCGCTCGGATCTGTTTTCACTCGGGGTGGTTTTATATGAAATGCTCAGTGCCGAAAAGCCTTTTAGCGGCGAAAATATTACGGCCCTGATGTTTGCTATCACCAAAACCAACCACGTCGCCCTGTCGCAAGTGGCGCCTCAAACGCCGCAATGTTGTGTAAGGCTGATTGATAAGTTGTTGCGTAAAGGGGTCAGCAAACGCTATCAGAGCGCCGATCAAGTCATCAAAAAAATCGACGCCTGCCGCCAGGAAATAAAAAATGACTGACTTTTAATGTGCCATTTGTAAAAACATGCTAAGATGGTATTATGAGAGAGCGTCGATGGGGTTGACAGAAAAAACCGGGAGGTTGACAATATGATGAAATTGGACTTAATGTTTAAGGATAAAGTTCTCAAACAAATTGAAACCGATAAAAGCGAGATCACCATCGGGCGCGGTAACCACAACGATATCATAATTGATAATCTGGCGGTTTCCAAAGAACATGCTGCGATTGTCAAACTGGCGGACGGCTACGGGCTGGTCGATCTCGAAAGCACCAACGGCACATTACTAAACGACAAAGATATTAAAAAAGCCGCTTTGGCCCCGCAGGATATGATCACCGTCGGAAAACACACCCTGCACATCAGATCGATTGACGAGCGCCAAGCGACCGCCGCGGAACTGGCGGACAAGACCATTAAGGTATCCATTAACAAATAATCTCTTCATCAAAACGCAAATATAGTGGACGTCAGCAAATTATCGACGCTTATCCTGAAAGCCTGATGGTCCGGATGCGGATAAGCCCAACGACCGTTTGGGGGCGTTATGATGCAGAGGCCTTCTTCTGATACAGCGGTGAAATCTCGCGCAGGGTCGTGACCACCCCTTTGAGTGCCCTTAAAAACCGATCAATATCCGCTTCCGTGTTATCGATTCCAAAGGAAATCACCAGCGTTCCCTGGGCATCGGCATGACTGAGCCCCAAAGAAAGCAAGACATGCGAAGCACGCAACGAACCGGTTGCACAGGCTGAGCGGGTCGATACAGCGATATTTTCATCATCGAGCATCAACATCACGCTTTCGCCTTCGATATATTTGATTGAAAACGATACCAGGTTGGGCAGACTGTGTTCCGGGTTGGTATTGACGATATATTCATCGATATATTTCGGTAATTCAGTAATCAGCCTGTTATTTAGCGTTCGCAGATGCGCCAATCGCCGGTCCAGGTCACGCAGTGCGAGCTCTGCTGCTTTGCCGGTCCCAATGATACCCACCAGGTTCTCAGCACCGGCGCGTTTGTTATTTTCCTGAACGCCGCCATCCAGGAGCGGAAAAATTCGCGTGCCACGACGAATGTAGAGTCCGCCGACGCCGGTCGGGCCGTAAAACGTGTTGGCGGCAAAACTGAGTAAATCCACACCGAGCTTTTGCACATCCATGGGAAGCACACCCACCGAATCCACCGCATCGGTGTGAAAGATCACCTTTTTTTCACGCGTAACTTTGCCGATTTCTTCAACGGGTTGCAGGGTGCCGGTTTCGTTATTGCTGTGCATTACCGACACCAGAATCGTATCTTTGGTGATCGCATCGGCCACATCCTGGGGCTTAACACGCCCGCTGGAGTCAACTGGAAGCGAGGTGACGGCAAAACCGGCGGATTTGAGGCGACGCAAGCTGCGGATGACGGCATTGTGTTCGATATTGGATGTAATGATGTGCCTGCCTTTATCTTCGTTGGCCATGGCCACGCCTTTGATGGCATGATTGACAGACTCGGTTCCGCCGGAGGTAAAAACAATTTCCTTGGAGTTCTTACAATTCAGCAACCGGGCTACCGATTCGCGCGCATCCTGCAGCATTGCCGCGGCTTCTTCACCGGATTTATGCTGGCTGGAAGGATTGTGATAATCTTTTTCGATGGCTTCGATCATCACCTTTTTGACTTCGGGCAATAACGGTTTTGCCGATATGTGGTCTAGATTGATAACGTTCATAATCGCCACCCTCAGATGAGCACCAACAATTTAATGTTCTTCTTCAAGACTCGATTGGCATGCATCACAAAATGTAATTTCCGGCTGGATTTCGATATCACAATAGGGACAATAACATTTTTCTCCGTGCGAATGTTCATGTTTTTCTTTGCGGACCGGTTGCGGCCGTTCCACACCCGCTAATCGATCCTCATAGTCCTGGATGGCCAGCTGCAATGCATCTGCCCCCAGATTTGAGCAGTGCAGCTTATTTTTCGGCAGACCCTCCAGCGCCGCTGCAACATCCTTATTGGTCAATTTTTTCGCATCGGCCAGGCTTTTGCCCTTGGCGATTTCGGTGATCATGCTTGATACGGCAATTGCAGAACCGCAGCCAAATGTTTGAAACTTAATGTCATCTATTTGATCATCCTTGATCCTTAGATAAATCGTCATCATATCACCGCAAAGGGGATTGCCGACTTCGCCGACACCGTCGGCATCTTCAATGACACCGACATTGCGCGGATTGCGGAAGTGGTCCATAACCGTTTTGTTGTACATTCTCAATTCCTCCTTCATAGTTTGTTCAGCGGGAGCGGAAAGGATATCACCGGTGAAAAACAATCCATTTTCAATTTTTCACTATCAACAGATAGCCCACGACAAATAACCTCCGATTGCGGCCGACGCAATTGGAAGATTATCTGATTTTCAGGACCTTTGCTCCCCGGATTTTGCGTTGCTTTAGTTGAACCAGTGCGCGATTGGCATCCGGCAAGTCAAACTTCTGCACCTCCGGCTTGATCGGAATGTCGGCGGCCAACGACAGAAACTCCCTAACGTCGGTGCGCGCCACGTTGGCGACACTTTTGATTTCCTTTTCCTGCCAGAGATGCTCTGCATAATCCAAGGATAGTAACGCTTTCTTATCGCTTTGCTCTTTGCGAATGGCATTGATGATCAGCCGTCCGCCCGGCTTCAGGCACTTCAAGGCCTTAACGATTGGGTACCAGGCCGGCGTCGTGTCAATGATTGCATCAAGCAATTCGGGCGACCGCACGGCCGTATCGCCTGCCCAGACAGCGCCCAGTTGACGGGCAAATTCTCGTTCTTGTCTGCTTCTGGCAAAGACAAATACCCTCGCGTTCGGATATTTGTGGCGCACCATTTTTAACACCAGATGCGCCGATGCGCCGAATCCGGTCAATCCTAGTTTGCGCCCGTCTTTGATCCCGCTCAGCTGCATTGACCGAAAGCCGATGGCGCCGGCACACAAAAGGGGCGCGGCCTGCGTATCGGTAAAGACCTCAGGGATGATATAGGCAAATTTTTCATCTACGGTCATAAATTCAGCGTAACCACCA